>CAZMBD010000226.1:0-1501 GCA_964564325.1 uncultured Clostridiaceae bacterium | reverse complement strand
GGTGGCAAAGGGACGTTTTGATTGCCACCTTTTTTCTGCATTTATACCATCTATTTTCCATTAAAAATTTAAGATAGAGAAAAACAAAGATAAATATCTGGAATACAATAAAAGAATACGGTATACTGATAATGAATTAGAAAATATAATTATCTTAAAGGAGTGATATTTTGCCCAATCAATACAAAACCAATTTAGATTATATAGTTGAAATAATATCTATGATATTAATCATTGTAGGCATAGCATTAGGAATACAGTTAAATTATTTGTTCTTTTTAGTTCCAGTCCTAACTTTAGTTTTTATACTATTTTATCAAAATAAAAAAAGAGAAAAGCTAATTAAATTGCAAAAAGAAATAATTAAAAACCAATGGGGCAAAGGATCAAAGGTAAAGGCTGGATTTGAATATAGGGATTTTTTGCATAAGTTTTTATTAAAAGATGAGAAAATAGATTTTATTATAGATGATATAACTTGGCAGGATTTAAATATGGATACTGTACTTTATAATATTGACCACACTATGAGTTTACCTGGAATTCAATATTTGTACTATATATTAAGGCGACCATATTTTAAAGAGGATGTTTTAAAGAAAAGAAAAAACACAATTAATTCATTAAAAGAAAACAAAGAAATTTCTCAAGAAATCCAATTCCCACTTTTTTTATTAGGAAAAGATGAAGAAACAAGAATATTTGAATATTTTAAAGAAGGAGTAAAGGTAGATACTAGCCCGTTAATTTTATATAAATTATTATCATATTTACCTATACTGCCTTTAGCATTATTATTTTATGATATTAAAATAGGTATAGGCATATTTATTTTTATAAGTATGATAAATGCTACGATTTATAATAGAAATAAACATAAAATAGCTGAGGAAGTAGAAATTTTCAAATATTTAGGTAGCCTTATTGATTGTGCAGAAAATATTTTTAAAATAAATATGGATAATTTAGAATTTGATAAAGAGGAATTAGAAAATTTATTAGAGAAGGTTAAAAAAATTAAGAAAAATATTTCTAAAATAAATTATAGCGAAGAATCTAGAGATGAAATTCAAATTTTAATAGCTTATTATAATATGATTGCATTAAAGGAACCTAAGGTATTTTATAAAACTGTAAAGCAATTAAACGAACATAAAAAAGATCTTTTTGAAATATATATGATAATTGGGGAAATAGATGCATATATTTCTGTAGCATCCTATATATCTGGATTAGATTATTATACTGAACCTAGTTTAAAAATAGAAGATACAAAATTTCATCTTAGAGTGGAAGAACTATATCATCCATTATTGGAAGAACCTGTTCCCTATACATTTGAGTTTAATAATAAAGGGGCACTAATTACAGGTTCAAATGCTTCAGGTAAATCTACTTTTTTAAGGACTATAGGAATTAATGTAATTTTTTCTCAGACTCTTTATGTAGTTTTAGCTAAAGATTATAGCTCATCTTATTTTAGACTATTTACATCCATTGG
>CAZMBD010000225.1:0-1514 GCA_964564325.1 uncultured Clostridiaceae bacterium | reverse complement strand
AACTCTTTCTTATATCTACATATATCACTATATATACAAAATGGTGAACATTCCTTTGGATTTATTGAAAAATCTCCAGTAGAAATGGAATCTATATATTCTTTTATGGAAATCTTAGTTAGATTTAATAATTCCTCTAATTCTTCCTTACTTACTACACCTTTTCTTTTTCTACCTACTAATTGTTTTTCCTCTGCATTTATAATTTTTAAATCAAATTCTCCACTAGAAACTATACCATACATAGCTGCCACTACATTCTTATCTTCCTGAGACATTATATATACTGGTAATTGTAGGGATAATCCGTTTTCCATATCTTTTATATTTCTAATACTAGAGCCTGTATTTTTATAATCTATTATTATATACTTGTCCTCATCAACATATTTATCTATTCTATCTATTTTTCCCCTTAGAGGAATTTTACGGCCTTTTACATCTATGAAAAATGGAGATTTTCTACCAAAATCCATTTCAAAATATAGTGGTAGTATTTTTTCCTTATATTTAGTCATTCTATCTAAATCTATCTTTATTAAGTCTAATATATTATTAGCATTATTTTCAATTCGTAATTTCCATAGCTTAGTTTCTGTTTCTATATCCATGGATTTCATATTAATCTTTATTCTTTCTACAATATAATCATAAGTTTCCTCTACATTAAATACTTCTCCTCCTAATACATGCTCTTCTATTTCCTTTCTATAATTATAGTAATACTCTCTCAATACTTCATGGATAACTACCCCTCTATCTAAAGGTGAAAAATCCATTAATTCCCTTTCCATTTCCTCTACAGCAAGTACATTATTTAATAAAAATGAATAAGGGCATATTCCATAGGACTCTAAATAGGATATAGAATAAACTTTATCTTTATGGATGTTTTTTATATCATCTATTACATAAGGGTCGTCAATCTTACCATTATATTCATTAAAATCCTCACTACTTCTTTCTACCTCACATAATAATCTACTATTTATTTCCTTTATTAACTCTTCATCTCCGAATTCTTCTTCATGATGATTTTGCAAGAAATATTTAAATACTTCTTCATTAGTAGTCAATTCTTTAGGATTATTTTTAATTAAATAATCTATATCTACATTTATAAATTCTAACTTGTCCTCTAATTTTTCTCCTTCTATTCTTTCCACTATTTCATCTAAGAACATAGAAGGTATGTCCTTTTCATCTCCTGTGGAATTTTCCGAATAACTTAAATATAGTTCTCCTGTACAAGTAGATATAATTGTACTAAATACTAAAAATTCCTTATCTAGTCTTTCATAATAATTTTTAAAATCTATTCCAATACTTTTTAGTTCCTTAGAATTTTTTTCTTTAAAGAAAAAATTTTCATTTACTATAGCTGGGTATTTGCCTTGAGATAGACCTAATATAAATAATACCTTATATTCCTGTCCTCTAGCAGTAGTTGGAGTCAATATATTTATACCCTTATGATTTCCTTGTATTTCTGTTATACTTTCGTTTTCTATATA
>CAZMBD010000224.1:0-1545 GCA_964564325.1 uncultured Clostridiaceae bacterium | reverse complement strand
TCCTAATAAATTTTTAAATATTCCTTCTAAAACTTGAACTACAATTGAATTACCAGCTTGTTTATAAAGTTGACTATTGCTACATACTTCACTTGCTCTTGCATAGTCTATATCGTCAAATCCCATCAATCTCCAACATTCGAGTGGTGTTAGTTTTCTTATTCTTAAATTTTGATTTATTAATGTTGCATTATCTATCGTTGGTCTTTGAGGATTTGCTGTTATTGTGTTGCTGCATCCCTCTAAATCTTTTATATTGTTTTTTATTTTGTCTAAAGAAACATCAGAATATTGTTTGACTATAACCCCAACATCATCACCACTTGTTTTTAATGTTTGTATCATGCCTTTTTGAACTACTCCTCTTTTTTGGTGGGGTCTATTGATATAAATTCCATCACCTTCATATGCTTCAGCATATCCTTTTTTGGTTGCTTCTGGTATTTTCAACACAACTCCTTCTTTTGGTGTCGTTTGTAATGTGTCAGCAGTGTTTTTATTTTGTTGAAATCTATTTTTACCTTTCATAAAATTATCACTTTTTGAATATTGATATGTTCCCAATACCTCTACACATTTAGGGTCTTTATAATCTCTAGCACATAAAGTTGAACATATTTCATTTTGAACTCTATTTTCGTATTTACCTTGTTGATAATTTGTTTCTAACATTCCTTTTATTGCATTTTCACTTAAATAATATTTTTCATCAACATTATCTTCCAACATATCTTTAAGTCTTAACTTTAATTCAATAGGTTTAGGAAATTCGTAATAGTATTCTCCTAATATTGCTACTAAAAAATATCTATCTCTATTTTGTGGTATTGTGTAATCTTTGGCATTTAGTATCTCGTTGTAAAGTGTGTATCCTCGTTCCTCTAAATCTTGTTTGAATAAGTTTAGTGTTGGCCGCATTGATTCACTCATTATATTTGCTACATTTTCAAATATCACAAACTTTGGTTTTTTCTCAACTTCATCAAGTAATCTAATCATTTCCCAACCTAAACTAGACCTAGTATTTTCTGACCAACCTTTTTGTTTACCTGCTAGAGATATATCTTGACAAGGAAACCCCCCAAACCACAAATCGCAATACGGCAAGTCTTTACCATTTATCTTAGTAATATCACCTAAATTTTTCTCTATTGATGTGTCATGAATAGCACAATAACTTTGAATTGCATATTTATCTATTTCGCTAAAAAACATTAATTCATAATCTACACCAATATTTTTAAGTGCTTTCTCAGGAGCTCCTATTCCGCTAAAAAATGTTCCAACTTTTAACTTGCCTTCCCATTTTGGTAGTGGTTTATATAACATTTCAAATATATTACTTTGCATTCCCCCACCTACTTTTCAATAAACTTAATTCAGTTGGTGTCATTGTTTCAATTTCTAATTCTTTACATTCACTAACAACTCCATCGATAAATATTGCCATTTCTTTAGTGTCGTATTCACTACTGCCTTTGATCACTGCATAGAGATTTAATAATTTTCCGTTAACTTCTTTTTGCCCGATATATTTTAGGTGTA
>CAZMBD010000223.1:0-1661 GCA_964564325.1 uncultured Clostridiaceae bacterium | reverse complement strand
TAATACTTACCTTGAGTCTCTTCCAGTAACTCCTCATGACTTCCCCTTTGAATTATTTCTCCTTCATGAAATACTACTATATCATCACAAAATCTACAGGAAGAAAGTCTATGGGAAATATAAATTGCTGTTTTATCTCCTACTATTTCATCAAATTTAGTATATATTTCAAATTCTGATATAGGGTCCAATGCTGCTGTTGGCTCGTCTAAAATTATAAAAGGTCTGTCTTTATATATAGCTCGAGCCATGGCGATTTTCTGTGCTTCTCCTCCAGATATTTCTATACCATTTTCATCAAAATCCCTATATAGTGGAGTATCTAAGCCTCTATCTAAAGTATCTATTCTCCTATCAAATCCTACTTCCTTTAAGCATTGAAGAACCCTGTCTTTATCATATTCCACAGTAGCACCGACATTTTGACCTAGTCCAAAGGAAAATAATTTAAAATCTTGAAATACTACTGAGAAAATTCTTAAATATTCGTCATAATCATAGTTTTTAATATCTATTCCATTTAGTAAAATCTGTCCTTCTGTTGGATCGTATAATCTAATTAGAAGTTTTATAAATGTAGTCTTCCCTGAGCCATTCATACCCACAATGGCAAGTCTTTCACCTATATTTAATTTTAAATTTATATCTTTTAGTACATAGTTTTCAGTTCCAGGATATTTAAAGCTAACATTTTTAAATTCAATACCATATTTATTATCTAATCGCTTTTCCATAGGAATACTTCCCATATATTTACCACCATCTAATTCTAAAAAACCAAATAATTCATTGAAATATACTTTATTGGCCACTGTACTAGATATGGCAGTAATAATATTATTTACACCTTCAAATAATATGGAAATGGCAGCTGTATATTGAACTATTTCCCCTATAGTAATTACACCTATTATGGCTTTCCAGCCTACATATAAATATATAGCTCCTATAGTAATATTACTAACTAAACTTGGAATTCCATTTCCAATTCCAAATATTTTACCTACCACTTTATACATTTCTGATAGTCCTTTAGACGTTTCTTTATTGTGTTTTTGAGGTAATTTTTTGCCATAAATTCTAATATCTTTACCTGATTTATAATCAACAGATAAAAACTGATAGGCAGCATATAGTCTAAAAACATTATTAGAATATCCTCTTACATATTCAGAAAGCTTGGTATTGGATCTAGCCAATGCAATAAAAGAAATTGTATTTATGATTATTAAAAATAGCATAAATATAATATTAATATTTCGTCCACTAATACCAGCTATTGAAGCCTCTGCCATAAATACTCCCTTGGATAAAAATATAGATAATATTATGGTAACTAAACCATGGCTAAATATATAAGTAGCATACATTAGGCTACGAAAACTGTGATTACCATTTTGTTCAAGCATTTTTATATTTTGTACCATGTTTTGAGTATCTTCTTTTTCAATGAATTCATAATCTAAATCAATTACTTTTTGGTTCTTAGCCATTTCTAATTTTCTATAAAGCCTTGTCTGATAATATTCATCTCTATTATCTAAAACTCTCTTAAAAATACTTAAAATTAAATTAAATCCAATTGTCAACAAAATATATTTTAAAACTAATTCTTTTTCACTTCCTAAAATTAAGGAATTGATAATTTTTCTAGAATAATA
>CAZMBD010000222.1:0-1665 GCA_964564325.1 uncultured Clostridiaceae bacterium | reverse complement strand
CCATAGTAGGTTCTGCAGAAGCGGATCCCTATGAAGGAAAGATTTCCAACGAATCCCCAGTAGGTTCTGCCTTACTTGGCAAAAAGCAAGAGGAAATTGTAGAGGTACATGTGCCTGATGGACTTATAAAATACCAAATCCTAAGTATCACTAGATAAAAGGAGGTAAATTTTGTGCCAGAAGATAATCTTAATGAAATGCTTATGATGAGAAGAGAAAAACTAGATGAATTAAAGGAAATAGGGGAGAACCCTTTTTTAATAGAAAAATATGAATACACTCATCATAGTAACACAATAAAGGAAAATTTTGAGGAATTAGAAGAAAAAACCGTGTCAGTTGCAGGTAGGATAATGTCTAGAAGAGGTCATGGAAAAGTTAATTTTATGGATCTTCAAGATAGTGAAGGAAGAATTCAATTATTTGTTCAAATGAATGCTCTAGGAGAAGAAGCCTATAATAAATTACATTTATTAGACTTAGGCGATATTGTAGGAGCAAAGGGAGAAGTATTTAGAACTAAAACAGGAGAAATATCCATAAGGGTAAAAGAATTAACCTTACTTACAAAGTCTTTGCAAATATTACCTGAGAAGTTCCATGGTTTAAAGGATCAAGATTTAAGATATAGACAAAGATATGTAGACTTAATAGTAAATCCAGAGGTAAAAGAAACTTTTATACTTAGATCTAAAATGATAAAAGCTATTAGGGAATATTTAGATAATAGGGGATTTTTAGAAGTTGACACACCTATTTTAAACACTATATCAGGTGGAGCCACTGCTAGACCATTTATTACCCATCATAATACTCTGGATATAGACATGTATTTAAGAATAGCCAATGAATTATATTTAAAAAGGCTAATAGTTGGTGGTTTTGACAAAGTATATGAAATGGGCAGAATGTTTAGAAATGAGGGTATGAGTCCAAAACATAATCCAGAATACACCAGCATTGAGCTATATCAGGCCTATGCAAACTATGAGGATATGATGGAACTTACAGAGGAATTAGTAGCTTATGTGGCAGAAGAAACACTAGGTTTAACAAAAATAGAATATCAAGGAACTGAAATAGATTTAACTCCACCTTGGAGAAGAATTTCTATGATAGATTTAGTGAAGGAACATACTGGAGTAGATTTTAATACTATAGATTCTGATGAAGAAGCTAGAGAAATTGCCAAGGCTAAAGGCTTAGAAATAGATGAAAATATGAACAGAGGTCATATAATTAATGGAATGTTTGAAGAATTTTGTGAGGTTCATTTAGTTCAACCAACTTTTGTAACTCATTATCCAGTAGAAGTATCCCCATTAGCAAAAAGAAATGCCGAGGATCCAAGACTTACTAATAGATTTGAGGCCTTTATGAATTCTTGGGAAATAGCTAATGCATATAGTGAATTAAATGATCCAATAGATCAAAAAGAAAGGTTTAAGGAACAAGAAGCACAAAGAGATGCAGGAGATAGCGAAGCCCATATGATGGATTTAGACTTTGTAAATGCATTGGAAGTAGGTTTACCACCTACAGGAGGTTTAGGAATAGGTATAGATAGATTAATAATATTACTTACAAATCAACCAAGTATTAGAGACGTGCTTTTATTCCCAACAATGAAACCATTAGAGGAAGAAGAGTAAAAAAATGAGTCAG
>CAZMBD010000221.1:0-1669 GCA_964564325.1 uncultured Clostridiaceae bacterium | reverse complement strand
CCATAGTAGGTTCTGCAGAAGCGGATCCCTATGAAGGAAAGATTTCCAACGAATCTCCAGTAGGCTCTGCATTATTAGGGAAAAAGCAAGAAGAGATTGTAGAAGTACATGTGCCAGATGGACTTATTAAATATCAAATACTAAGTATTACTAGATAAGAGGAGGTATGTATATATAATGCCAGAAGATAATCTTAATGAAATGCTTATGATGAGAAGAGAAAAGCTAAAAGAATTAAATGAAATAGGAGAAAATCCTTTTTTAATAGAGAAATATGATTATACTCATCATAGTAGTACAATAAAAGAAAATTTTGAGGAATTAGAAGAAAAAACTGTATCTGTTGCAGGTAGAATAATGTCTAGAAGAGGTCACGGTAAAGTTAACTTTATGGATCTTCAAGACAGCAAAGGTAAAATACAGTTATTTGTGCAGATGAATGCATTAGGTAAAGAAGCTTATGAAAAATTACGTTTATTAGATATAGGCGATATTGTAGGTGCAAAGGGAGAAGTATTTAGAACTAGAACAGGTGAAATATCTATAAGGGTAAAAGAATTAAAATTACTTACAAAATCCTTACAAGTATTGCCTGAAAAATTTCATGGTTTAAAAGACCAAGACTTAAGATATAGACAAAGATATGTAGATTTAATTGTAAATCCAGAAGTAAAAGAAGTTTTCATACTTAGGTCTAAAATAATAAAGGCTGTAAGGGAATATTTAGACAATAGAGGTTTCTTAGAAGTAGATACCCCTATTCTAAATACTATTGCTGGTGGAGCAAATGCTAGACCTTTTATTACCCATCATAATACTTTAGACATAGATATGTATCTAAGAATTGCCAATGAATTATATTTAAAGAGGCTAATAGTTGGAGGTTTTGACAAAGTATATGAAATGGGAAGAATGTTTAGAAACGAAGGTATGAGTCCTAAACATAATCCTGAATTTACTAATATTGAATTATATGAAGCTTATGCAGATTATGAAGATATGATGGTACTTACAGAAGAACTAATAGCCTATGTGGCAGAAGAGACTCTAGGTTCAGCTAAAATAGAATATCAAGGACAAGAAATAGATTTAACTCCACCTTGGAGAAGAATCACTATGATAGATGCTATTAAAGAATATACAGGAGTAGATTTTAACACTATAGATACAGATGAAGAAGCTAGAGAAATAGCTAAGGCTAAAGGATTAGAAATAGATGAGAATATGAAAAGAGGTAATGTAATTAGTGAAATGTTTGAAGAGTTCTGTGAAGTACATTTAGTTCAACCTACTTTTGTAACTCATCATCCTGTAGAAGTATCGCCATTGGCTAAAAGAAATCAAGAAGATCCAAGATTAACCAATAGATTTGAAGCTTTTATAAATACTTGGGAAATAGCCAATGCTTTTAGTGAATTAAATGATCCTATAGATCAAAAAGAAAGATTTAAGCAACAAGAAGCACAAAGAGTAGCTGGAGATAGTGAAGCTCATATGATGGATACGGATTTTGTAAATGCATTGGAAGTAGGATTACCACCTACAGGAGGTTTAGGAATAGGTATAGATAGACTTATAATAATTTTAACAAATCAACCAAGTATTAGAGATGTACTTTTATTCCCAACAATGAAACCATTAGAGGAAGAAGAGTAAAAAAATGAGTCAG
>CAZMBD010000220.1:0-1674 GCA_964564325.1 uncultured Clostridiaceae bacterium | reverse complement strand
TCTATTAATCAATTTTATGGTCAAAAAATTTGTTATGAGAAAATGAATCATAAAGATATAGATCCAAAGGATTTAATAGAGATTATATTGGAAGGATTAAAATAATTAAAGTTGGGGTATATACTAGATGGTATATGTTTTCAGTGATAAAATAGATATATAAATAAAAACAAATGAGATATGGAGGGGTATAATTTATGTATAGTGTTCGAGAAGTAACTAAGGATTTATATTGGGTTGGTGCAAATGATCGTCGTCTTACTCTTTTTGAAAATATTCATCCTATTCCTGAAGGCGTTTCCTATAATTCATATTTACTTTTAGATGAAAAGACAGTACTTTTGGATACAGTAGATTGGGCAGTATGTCGTCAATTTATGGAGAATATAAAGTATGTTTTAGGAGATAGGCCTTTAGACTATATGGTTATAAATCATATGGAACCAGATCATGCAGCCTGTATAGAAGAAATAACTTGTCGTTATCCAGATGTAAAAATTATAGGTAATAAAAAAACCTTTAATTTTATGGAGCAATTTGGTTTTAAAGTAGATGAAAATGCAATAGAAGTTAAAGATGGGGATACTATGTCTTTTGGGGAACATGAATTTTTATTTATAGCTGCACCAATGGTACATTGGCCAGAGACTATGTCAACATTTGATACTACAAATGGAGTATTATTTTCTGCAGATGCTTTTGGAACTTTTGGTTCCTTAGATGGGAAATTATTTAATGATGAAGTAGATTTTGATAGAGATTGGATAGTGCCAGCTAGAAGATATTATACTAATATAGTAGGAAAATATGGATCTCAAGTTCAAAATTTATTAAAAAAGGCAAGTGATTTAGACATTAAATATATTTGCCCATTACATGGACCAGTATGGCGTACTGATTTAGATTACTTAATTGATAAATATAATAAATGGAGTAGTTATGAATCAGAAGAAAAAGGCGTAATGATAGTTTATGGTTCAATGTATGGAAATACAGAGGCAGCTGCTGAAAATTTAGCTAGAAGGTTAGTAGAAAAAGGTATGACTAATGTAGTAATGTATGATGCTTCAAAAACGCATGTATCTTATTTAATCTCTGATGCATTTAAATATAGTCATATAGTTGTAGCTTCAGTAACTTATAATTTAAATATTTATCCACCAGTAGAGAATTTTATTAGAGATATGAAAGCATTAAATTTACAAAAGCGTACAGTTGCTGTAATTGAAAATGGAACTTGGGCACCTAAATCTGGACAATTAATACGTGAACTTTTAGGTAAAATGAAAGAAATGAATATTTTAGAAAATGAGGTATTAATAAAATCCTCTATGAAAGAGGGAAATATTGATGAAATGGATGCTCTTGCTAATAATATTATAGAATCTATGAAATAAATCAAACGTTAGGGACAGTCCCTAACGTTTGATGCATCAAATTATAGGAGGGGGATAATATGTTTAAGTGGAAAGATGATTTTAGTGTAAATATCAAGACTATAGATGGTCAACATCAGGAACTATTTAAAATAGGAGATTCTCTTTATAATATAATTTCTATAAAAGATGGAATAGACAGATATGATGAAATAATGAAGGCACTACATGAAATGAGAGACTATGCTATTTATCATTTTGGTTATGAAGAAAAATTAATGGAGGAAAATGGATATCC
>CAZMBD010000219.1:0-1683 GCA_964564325.1 uncultured Clostridiaceae bacterium | reverse complement strand
TTTTTTTATAGGCTCGAACACGGACGAGTTACTAAACAGTTTTTACCTGTTGTACATTTGTCTTTTTGTAATATTTGCTATCCCACCATGAGATAGGTTGTAGTAAATAGTTAAAATTCGTTACATCATTAAAAGCAGAACTAAACTGCTTTCTTAAAATATTAGACGCCCCATTAATATCCGCATTTATTAAAATACCTTCATTTGTTTTATATAGTCCTCTATGAATTCTTTTACCGCTAAATGAATATTTACTACTATCGCCTTTTCTATAGGTTGGAACCGCATCAAAATTAAGAAAGCTTGCTTTTGAAGTATAGCTTTCGTCAACAAAAAATAGATTTATATTATTTTCTTTTGTTAAGTATTTTAGTTGATTGTTAAATATTTCAAATGGGATATAGCAAAAATTCTGATTATTTTTATTGCCTATATTAATTTCTTGTTTCCATAGGTTATTTTTACCTACGACAATAGTATCAATATTATTTTGATTACAATAATCTATAATAGATTTAGAAATCTTATGAAAATAATCTCTGAACCATTTAGTCCTTTTAAGGTATAGACTATCTATCCTCTTTGATGTAAACTTGCTCTCTTGGGGAGTTTTACCTTTTTTTAAAATAGAAGTATATTTAGCAATTTCCTTATTAAACCATTGATTTCTAGATTTCATAACATTGCCCTTAATAAGTATAGGAGACAAGCCTATATTATTTGAAATGGATGCAAAGTTATCTATACCGAGGTCAATTCCTATCATACGATTTGGTTGTTTAGAAACATAATCAATATCTTCTACTTCAATAATTATATGTACCTCAAATACACCGTGTATAGGTTTTACTTTAACTTCTTTTAAATTAGAATCCACGGAAATATATTTTCCTAACCATAGCTTTGCCTTTGTTTTAGGAAAACGAATATAAGATTTATTATTTTCATTTTGCTGTATCTTACATATGGTATTAGTAAAAACAGCGGTATGTAATGAGCCTTTTAAATATTTAGGAGGTTTTGGCTTTCCTGTAAATAGTGAAGGACTCCTTTTATATTCTTTTAATGCATTAAAGTAGCCTTTCCACATACGAGCACATTCTTTTATTGCATTTTGGTTAAGTTGAGATGGCATATTAATATAACTTTCATTCTCTGAAAGTTTAAATATACCGTCTAGCGTTCCGTAACTTAAAAACCATTTATCTCTAGTAGGATAATCAACTTTTTGAATATTAATATTTTTGTTATCTGTCTTTTCTAGCTTTTTATTATAGGTTTTTAATTTAATTTTATTAATATTAGAAATATTAGTAAATACATGATGAAGAACTTCAGTTTCATTAGGAAAACGTTTTTCAGGAGATTTTTTTATTCCCGTCATTGTATTTCTAATATAATAATTTGCAGTATTATACATGTTTTTATATAGTTCACAAATCTCATTAAAGTAATCAAATAACTCGCCTTTGGATACATATATTATTTTATCTTTATACACTGATTTCACCTCCTTTATATAGAATAATTATACCATATCTACCACCCAAAAAGAAGATTTTTTTTGGGTTTTATTTATAAAAACTCTGTGAAAGCGATTCATCCCCCCACCTACGGGGCAAGCCCCTTAGAGGTCGGGGTATTCTCGCCAAGGAAAGATATTTTCCAGGCATAATTTTCATG
>CAZMBD010000218.1:0-1684 GCA_964564325.1 uncultured Clostridiaceae bacterium | reverse complement strand
ATATGGCATAATAAAAAATTTATAAAGGAAACACCTGCATTTTTATATCACTCATACAAAGATTTTTCTAAATTAAATTTTATATATTCAAATTTAATAGTGGTAAATCCTATGGATGGAAAAGTAGATTATTTTTTTAATACAGAAGAGTATGAAAAAATGGCAGAAAACATATCGATACTTAGAAAGGAAGGTTTATTAATAGGTCCCTTTGATGATAAGGGTAATAGTGAAATTATATCTATAAAAGAATCCCAATTAGAACTTCAATGGAATGATAAAAAGAAACAATATTATGGAGAATATAATGGAGAAACTGGTATATATGTGCCTTTTAGTATTCCCTATTCTGTTAAAAATCCTATGGAAATTGAAAATGGAATATTTATGAATACTAAATATTATGAAGAATCTTTGGATTTTCTTAAATTATTATATACAGACAAAAAAATGGCAGAAGCAATGGCAGCAGAAGAAAAAAATGGGGAAGAAACAACTTTAATTGGACAATTATGGAGATACTTTGGGGATGATTTATTAGTAGAAGATGAAATAATTAAAGGTACTAATATTAGTTTTAATGAAAGATTTAAAAGGGAGTATCCAGAAGATATTACAAATGGATTTTATTTTAATAAAATGGGATTAGAGGATTATATAAAAGATACTGAAGATATTATTTATATAGACGAGTCAAAACAGGAGTATTCTGAAGATATGAAAGCATTATTGTATTTTGATACAAATTGGGAAGAAGCAAGGGAAAGTATATCTAAATTATTATCGGGACAAACTGATGATTATCTTTTAAAAGAAGCAGAAAAGCAGTTTAGGAAATTTTTGGTAGTGCAAGAGGGACAGTCCCTCTTGCACTAATCCCCATTTAAATATCCATATTTCTTATCTAAAGGTTCTATAGACTTAATTATGCTACCACCAAGACATACCTCATCTTGATATAATACTGACACCTGTCCAGGAGTTACAGCTTTAACTGGATAATCGTATACTATATGGAGTTCTCCATTATCTAATATATCCACAGTTACTGGAATGTCTCTTTGTCTATATCTAAATTTAGCGGTACATTTTAAAGGCGTATTTGGTGCTTTTTCTAATATCCAAGATGGAGATTCTCCTATTAAAGATGTAGAATAAAGAGCAGCATGCTTTTCACCTTGGGCTACATAAAGTATATTTTTCTTTAAATTTTTCCCTGCTACAAACCAAGGTTCTCCAGTACCGATTCCTCCTATGCCTATACCTCGCCTTTGACCTAGAGTATAGTGAATAAGTCCACTATGTCTGCCTATTTTATTGCCATCTACATCTATAATATCTCCTTCCTTTGCTAAAAGGTATCTATCTAAAAATTCATCAAAATCTCTTTCTCCAATAAAACATATACCTGTAGAGTCTTTTTTCTTGGCTGTAACTAGATTATGTTCTTCTGCTAATTTACGAACTTCATTTTTTTCTAAATGACCTATGGGGAACAATGTTCTAGATAGGGCTTTTTGTCCTATTCGAGATAAAAAGTAACTTTGGTCCTTATTATTATCTACACCTCTAAGGAGATAATAATAGCCATCTCTTTCTTCCACTTGGGCATAATGCCCCATAGCAATATAATCTGCATCTAGTTTTAATGCATAATCCAAAAAAGCATTAAATTTTATTTCTT
>CAZMBD010000217.1:0-1685 GCA_964564325.1 uncultured Clostridiaceae bacterium | reverse complement strand
AGGGTTCTAATTATTTTATTTCCTACTATTTCTTCTTTACCTTTTTCTAAGAGTTTCTTTTCTTCTTCTTTTAATTCTTGTTCTTTTTCCCTTTCTTTGTAGTCTTCTTGTAGACTGAGTGTTCTTACCTTTACTTCTGCAAAGTCTATGGCTGCACCGTATTCGTTCAATGCTCTTACCATAAATATATATTCTGTATCTGGTTCTAGTCCTTTTATTAGATACTCTGCATCTGTGGTGGTGCCTATAAAAGTATTGTTCTTTTCTGTATCAAGTCTTCCATAGATTTCATATTTTGTAGCTCTATTTAATAAGTCTGGATCGGATTCGTTCCAAATTAACATTACAGTGGATTCATAGCCAGGTATTCCTTCTAGTATCATTGGTTTTAGTGGTACTGGTTTTTCGTATTTGAAGTCATTGTATGGATCAGATATACCTCTATCTGGATTTATTATTATAATACTACTATTTTCTAAGTCTATGGCTTCGTTGAATTTTACTTTTATTTCCCCATCTCCTACTACATTTACACTGGCTGCTTCCATTCCACCTATAACAGCTACTTCTCTATTGTTCCCTTGAGGGTCTACTCCTGTAATTCCTTGACCTTTTACATCCATGCCAGATTTTAAATCCTTTATTGGAATGATTTTTCCACCGACAATTACTCTAGCTCCTGATAGGAATTGTCTTCCTGTAATGGTTACTTCTGTTTCTGTGTCGTTTGTAAATAGTTTTTTAGGATTTACATCATCTATTCTAGGCTTGGATATATAGGTAAAGATTAAATTTTCTTGAGTTAAGCTGCCATCTGGGTTTTCTATTTTTACTCTTACTGGGCCTAGAGTATCTGATTCTGGTGTTATAACTTCAATGGTGCTATGGTCTATTATTTTAATGTCTTTTTTAGGTACTTCTGTACCTCCAAAGAATATTTTAAAATCTTCTCCTTCATAGCCTTCCATTTTATCTCTAAAGTCTTTCCCTTTAATAGTAACCTTGGTGCCTCCTGTGGCTGGTCCTTCATCTGGAACTATGTTTCCTAGTTCTGGGTCAGATTCTCCTTTTATAAATTGAATATAAATAGGAGCATTCCAAATATTATTTGTATTGTCTGAGGAAGCTTGGGCTCCATCTCCATTTATTACTGTTAATCTTATTAGTTTTCCTACTGCATTTTCATTAACTGCTGGCATAGTGAAGGCTAATTTATTCGGATCTGCATTTAGTGTTTCTATTATATCTTTATTTTCTATATTTAGTATATTTCCTATTTGTATTCTGGCGCCTTCTCTAAAGTCTTCCCCAAGTACTACTATATTTTGTCCGCCTCTATAGTCTAGTCTTATAATTCTAGTCCTACCATCATCACCAATGACTGGATCCATTCCATCTCTAGTAATATTTGTAATTCTTGGTTTACTAGCTGGGTTGGTATATTTATATCTAGTAGTGCCTCGTCCTCCATCGGGATTTGTAACTTCTACTTGTACATCTCCTACAGTATAATATGATGGAGTTTTTAGTGCTATTTGACCAGGATTGATTAATTCAGTTTCTGGTGCGTAGCCTTTTTCTACTATTAGTTTTCTATTTTTAGTTTCTACTTTTACTAATTCGTAGCCTAGATAGGCTTGGCCGTCTTTTTCTAATTCCCATGTAGGTAAATATATAGGATCTCC
>CAZMBD010000216.1:0-1716 GCA_964564325.1 uncultured Clostridiaceae bacterium | reverse complement strand
AATTTGCAGGAAAAGGGAGGTGTGGTCATGGATACATAACCAAAATGAAACCACTTGACAAAATAAGAAAAAGTATAGCAAATTTTAGAGATACATATAACCATAAAATAAGCAGATACATAGTGAACTTTGCTATACAGCATGGTTGTGGAACAATCCAAATGGAAGATTTGGCTGGATTTAGTGCTAAACACAATAAATCATTGTTAAAGAATTGGAGTTATTACGATTTACAACAAAAAATACAATATAAAGCTAATGAATTTGGCATAAAAGTTAACTTTATAAAGCCAAACTTCACCAGTCAAAGATGTAGTGAGTGTGGATATATACATAATGATAATAGAAAAACACAAGCAGAGTTTAAGTGCATGAAATGCGGTCATAAAAGCAATGCAGATATAAATGCTGCTAGGAATATTGCTATATTAGGGATTGAGCAGGTGATTGACGAACAAGTAAAAAAAGGATGGTGAATGTAAAAATGAAGTGGAAAGATAAAGCATCTGTCGGGTTATTAGATATTGTCGATATAGGTGATCATAAAATAAGAATGTATGAAAACAGATTAGCTATATGGAGAAAGGATGGAAAACCTTTAACATGGGATGAATTGCAAGAAGTTAAAGAAATATTATGGGAGGGCGAATTAGCTATTGAATTATATCCAAAAGAAGAAGATGTAATTAATATTAAAAACACAAGACATTTGTGGAAATTAGACGATGAGATAAATAAAATTATTTTAGAAAAATGCAAACATATTGAATTTAAAAAAACTTGAATATGCACCAAAGAATTAATTAATAGGCATTCTGCAATTTTATGTGTCTTAGGAAGGGGATGTTAATATGGATAAGAGGATAAAAGCGATTAAGGAAAGAGTTGAGAAAGCGACTCCTGGGAAATGGAAGGTAGAAAAATATTACCATGATGAACCTTATGAAGAATTTATTAAGTCGGCTGCTATAGTATGCAGAAATAGAACAATAACTAGAAATGATTGGAGCAACCCAGTAATGGCAGATTTAGAATTTATAGCAAATGCAAGACAAGATATACCATATTTATTAAAAAAAATAGAAGAATTGGAACAAGAAGTGATGAAGCTGACAGTTGCGAATATTAATCTTACACAAGAAAGGTTATCAGAGAAGTTTTAAAGGGTAATGGACATTCCAAGAATTATGTGCAGGAAGGGGAAATGAGAATGCCAGGTATTGCTGATATGGTTGGAGAAATAAGAAAATTACAAGAAGAAAATAAGAAATTAAAAGCTGATTTAAGAGGTAAGGAAAATGAAATAAATGACTTAAAAGAAAGAATAGCATATTTAAAACAATTTAAACCTAAAGAAAAAGATATACCAATTAGGCAAGGATAATGAACACTACATAGATATAATACAATAATTCACAAACTATAAAGAATATAAAAACAAATGGGGTGACTCTGTGAACTTATCAATATTTGTAGAGGAATGCTTTGAGATTGGGATAGCTTTATTAAATAAAGGGGACTTAACCAAAGAGGAAAAGAGACTATTAGATTTACTGGACAGGTTTGAAGAGTGGGTGTTATTAGAAATAAATAAGTAATTTTAAAGTGAAATTATAAAAGGAGTGATACTATCGAGAACCAATTAGTAAAAGTTTCAGACTTAAGAAAAGTGTCTGGAATAGGAGAAAAGACTATTGAGAGAGTAAAAAATATGAT
>CAZMBD010000215.1:0-1716 GCA_964564325.1 uncultured Clostridiaceae bacterium | reverse complement strand
TAATTATAACGGCCGCTATTTGTGGTGCAGAAGTGACAAAGGAACATAATCCTAATGTGCCATATACAGTAGAAGAAATAGGTAGGGAAGCTGAAGCTGCATATAAGGCAGGTGCCAGCATCATTCATCTTCATGTAAGAGAAGACGATGGTACCCCAACTCAAGATAAAGAAAGATTTAGGCTTTGTATAGAGGAAATAAAAAGAAGATGTCCAGATGTAATAATCCAACCATCTACTGGTGGGGCAGTAGGAATGTCAGATGAAGAAAGATTACAACCTGTAGAATTATTACCTGAAATGGCTACATTAGATTGTGGTACTTTAAATTTTGGTGGAGACGAAATCTTTGTAAACACTGAAAATACTATTAAAAATTTTGGTAAAGTAATGATAGAAAAAGGGGTTAAGCCAGAAGTCGAAGTATTTGATAAGGGCATGGTAGATTATGCTATTAAATATGCTAAGGAAGGCTATATACTAGAACCTATGCATTTTGATTTTGTAATGGGAGTACAAATGGCTGCAACTGCTAGAGATTTAGCATTTATAGTAGATAGCATACCAGCTGGTTCTACTTGGACTGTAGCAGGAGTAGGAAGATATGAAATGCCAATGGCAGCTATGGGAATTGCTATGGGAGGCCATGTAAGAGTAGGTTTTGAGGATAATGTTTATTTATCTAAAGGAGTATTAGCTAAGTCTAATGGAGAATTAGTAGAAAAAGTTGTAAGAATTGCAAAAGAATTAGGAAGAGAAATAGCTACTCCAGATGAAGCAAGAGAAATATTAGGATTAAAGAAGAGATAAAATATATAGAGTCAAGGATTTTATACGACATTTTAATCCTTGACTCACTTTTTTTATTTTTTTTTCGACATTTAGAAGGATTTTTCAAATTTATATAGAATTAATCTACTAAGGAGGTATCCATATGGCTAAGTTAATTGATGGGTGCAAATCTATAGTGACAAGATGTAGATTTTGTGGTAGATTAAGAAAGTATGAATTGAATATATTTAATTTTAATGAAGATAATATACAAGAATATAAATGTAAATGTGGAGAAACAAATGTAAAAGTGGAGCGAATAGGCAATAAGATGAAATTAGAAATAGGCTGTTTTGATTGTGGAGATATTCATTATTTTATATTAGATTTACAGCAAATATTGAAGTCCAAAAATATTTTATATTGTATCTTTGGAGGAAAATTATGTTTTATTGGTTCTGGGGAAAAGGCTAATCAAATATTATTAGAAAATCAAACGAATTTATGTAATAATAATGTAAGTTATGAAGAAGATTATTTTACTAATTTTAATATTTTAGAAAAAGTATTAAAGCAATTATATAATTTAAATAAAGAGGGGAAAATTAATTGTGATTGTGGTAAATTTAAAATTGATGTACAATTATTTCCTGATAGATTAGAACTTAAGTGCAATAATTGTCATAGTGTTAAGATAATATTTACAGAAACACAAGAGGACTTGAGTATTATTATGAATAAGGATAAAATAATGCTTAGAGAGCATAATATTTCCTGCATAGATTCTATTGTAGAAAAAAATAGAGATATAAAAAAATAATATAGGTAATATATGCTTAATATATAAGTAAACTATATAAAAGGAGGATTTTTATGTTAGTAAGTGGTAGGGAGATTTTAGAAGATGCTCATAAGAATAATTACGCAGTGGGAGCATTTAATGTAA
>CAZMBD010000214.1:412-1753 GCA_964564325.1 uncultured Clostridiaceae bacterium | reverse complement strand
TTTAAAGCTGATGGCGCGATTATTGTACATAGCATTGAAGAGCTTATGGATGAGTTAAAAAAGTATGATAAACACATTTATGTTTTTGGCGGTGAGAGTGTATACCGCCAATTGTTGCCTTATTGTAGAAAAGCATATATTACACGTTTTAATAAAAAATTCCTTGCCGACTCACATCTGCCTTGTTTTGATGAGCTTGAAGGTTGGAAGTTAGTAAATAAAGGTGAATGGCAGATAAGTAAAAAAGGTATTGAATACCGGTTCGATGAATACATAAGAGAGTAGAAATAGATGGGGTAATGAGCAATAAGATATACAAGTGCTCAATGAATAATTTGGAGGTGTAGGTATGCAAAATAATACAATTACAATAACAGTGGAAGGTCGGAAGTTAAGTGTTGAAAAGGGTAGTAGTATTGAAAGGGTAAAGGAAGAGTTCTATCCTAATAGTAATGCAATTATAGTGGCTGCATATGTAAATAATAAACTAAGAGAATTGACATATTCAATAACAGAGGAGTGTAATATATCTTTTGTGGATCTTTCCTCTCAAGATGGAGTAAGAATATATCAAAGAAGCCTTACATTTTTACTGGTAAAGGCGTTTAGTGATGTATTTCCCGGAGAAACAATACAGATATGCCATTCAGTTAGCAAGGGTTTGTTTTTTGAGAGCTCTGTTAAAGGGCTAAATGAAAATGATGTACAAAACATTGAAACTCGTATGGAAGAGCTTGTTAAGAAAAATTTACCATTTATTAAACATACAATGTCTACTGAAGAAGCAAAACAGGTTTTTAAAGATAAAAACAGAATAGATAAATATGGAGCTATAAAACATCGAAAAAAACCTACTGTGAGCTTTTATTCATTTGATGGCATGGATGATTACTTTTATGGCTATATGGTTCCATCAAGTGGTTATCTGGCAATGTTCAAGTTAGAGTACGATAATGAAGGTATTGTTCTTATCTCACCAGGTATAACGCATCCTAACTCCTTAAAAGAACACAATATACCTCAAAAACTTTTTACAATATTTAGTGAATATAGTAATTGGATTAATATTTTGGGTGTAGAAAATGTAGGGAATTTAAACAATATTGTTGAATCAGGTAAGGCTGATGAGTTTATTAGGATATCCGAAGCCCTTCATGAAAAGAAAATAGCAAGAATAGCTGACATGATTCACAGTAGAAAGGATAAACTAAAAATAATACTAATTGCAGGTCCGTCTTCATCAGGGAAAACCACATTTGCCCAAAGATTGTCAATCCAGCTTAGAGTCAATGGTCTGTTTCCTGTTAATATTTCTTTGGATGACTATTTCGTTAACAAGGA
>CAZMBD010000214.1:0-402 GCA_964564325.1 uncultured Clostridiaceae bacterium | reverse complement strand
AAGGATAGTACACCTTTGGATGAGAATGGCAAACCCGATTTTGAAGCTTTAGAAGCAATAGATCTAAAGCTATTCAACCAACAGTTAAATAGCCTTATAAATGGTGAAGAAGTAAGTATCCCAACTTACAATTTTCTTACTGGTAAAAGAGAATACAATAATAGGCTGCTCCAACTAAAAGAAGGTCAGGTTCTAGTTATTGAAGGAATTCATGGACTTAACCCAAGACTCACACAAGAAGTTAATGAAGATAACAAGTTTAAAATATATATTAGTGCAATCACTTCAATGCGTATTGACAGACATAACAGAATCCCAACAACAGATCTCAGGTTTATCCGAAGAATCGTTAGAGACCACAGTTTTAGAGGTTGTTCTGCTGAAGAAACAATAAACCTATGG
>CAZMBD010000213.1:0-1754 GCA_964564325.1 uncultured Clostridiaceae bacterium | reverse complement strand
ATAGCAATCTGGTAATATGTCAAGAAGAAATTTTTAAAGATATCAAAAGAATCATTTAAAAATGAGTAACCTTAATAGAACCTATGGTTTTAATCAAAAAAACAGGTTTTAAAGTTGGAAGTATTTTATTGAGTCTCTCCAACTTTATTGCTGGAGTAGATTTGATTTTTAGTCAGCAATCCAAAAATCAGGCGTACCAATTTACGAGATGTAAGTGCGAGTGCTCGTTTATGTTGATGAGTAGTTACTTCACCGAACTTTTTATTGTAAAATTGTTTATATTCAGGTGAATTGTTTTTAACACTGTTAGCTGCTTCAATTAAATAATACCTTAGATATTTATTGCCGGTTTTAGTCATATTTGTTTCGTCAGAGGAATAGTCCCCTGATTCATTAGTTCTCCATGTTAGACCAGCATATTTAGCTAATCCGTTATGAGACTTAAATGCTTTAATAGAACCGATCTCAGCTAAAATACCGCTAGCTAAAACTGGACCAATACCTGGGATAGATATTAGAGATTGATATTCAGTAGTATTGATACCTTTAATGTTTTTCTCAATAGCTTTATCAATACTCTTAACCTCGCTTTCAAAAGCTTTAATAAGGTTAAATGAAGAGGCGATTGAAACATTCAAAGGTTCATACAATACTTTATCTAATCGATATGAATCTCTAGCAGCTTTTTTTAATAATTTAGCTGTTGCATGTGGATCACTAAATCTATTCTTACCTTTCTCTTTGACGAAATCAACTAGATCTTCAATGGAAGAATAGGTAATATCATCTAGGGAAAGGAACTCGGTTAAAACAGCTGTGGCTGTGGCACCGTAGTTATTGGAAAATGGCTTATTTTCTTTATCCAAAATAGCTAATTCACTAAACTTTAGATATATGTTAGAGATCATATAGGTTTTCTCACGCGTAATACACTCAACTAAATGAAGTCTATGGCGGGTAAGTCTTTGTAGAGCTAAAAACTGAGAACCACGCCAAGGAGAAGATGTAATTCTTCCGCACCTAGCAAAGTCAGCAATAACATATGCATCCAAGGGATCCGTTTTATCTATATCCACAAAAGACTTTCTATAGTTGGCAATAGTTTTGGGATTAAGACAATACACCTTAGGTTCAAAAGGAATTAGCTCCTCACTAGAAGAAAGAAAATTGGCCACATGGATACTATAAATTGAGGTAGATTCTAAGGCAATAACAGCATATTTAAGGTTATTAGAAATCAAACAATCTAAAATACTACTTGACATAGATTCAGCACCAGGATTGTTATTCGAAGCCTTTAGATTAAGAAGTTTATTACCTTGAAAATCTAGAGCACACAAAACATTAGTTTTAGAACTAACATCAATACCAATAAACAAAGTTGATAGCATATTGTTCTTCATGAAATCACCACCTTTCATAGGTTGTTGAAGAACAATTAATAAAGGAGATATCCTAATCTTAGTCACTAACTTCAACCTCGCACTATTAGCATTCATCCTTGAAAATTACCTTGCTGTTGGTCTAGTCAAGGAGATGCAGCATCTGTGTTAAAAGATTTTGATGACTAAGTCAGGAAGCATGCTATTTAGGCAATAGCCAATTGGCTTTGCAAGGAGGGGAAGAATTATCCTTCGCTAACTATTCTTTATTTAATTATAGCATCAGGATATCTCAATTAAAAATTGTATTTAAAAAAATAATATGCTTAGAACACTTAATTAAAAGTGCCTCTAAACATATTATACGAGGAG
>CAZMBD010000212.1:0-1772 GCA_964564325.1 uncultured Clostridiaceae bacterium | reverse complement strand
AATGCTATTAAGGGAGTGGAGTTTGCTATTACTTTACGCATTTTTAATGTCCTCTAACAATTCTTCGTCATTTTCAAAATTAAATATTGATATTTTATAAGATGAAAGTAATTCAATAAAATCTTCCTTTGTCATTTCGGCAAGTTCTGCACATTGTCCCAAGGATAATTTGTTTTCTTTATAGTATTTCACCGCTACAGTTCTCTTCATATCCTTAACAATATCTTCACTAGATTCCCTAAGCGAAAGCATTATTTCTTTTGGAATAGTTATATTTGTATTATATTCCATATTTCCACTTCCTTTCTAGACTATATATCTTGATTCTATTATACCCTAGAAAATTAAAATATTCAAAATAATGTATTATCTAACTTCCAATTTTAACTCTCCATTATCCACATCTACTACTACTTTATCTTTATCCTTTAAGTCTCCACTTATAATCATTCTTCCCATTTCTGTTTCTAAATGTTTTTGTAAAAATCTTTTTACTGGTCTTGCTCCATATTGAACTGAATAAGCTCTGTTTAGAACTAGTTCCTTAGCATCTTCTGTAAATTCAATTTTTATTTGTCTATCTTGTAATCTTTCTTCTATTTCATTTATTTGTAAATCAATTATCTTAAATATTTCTTCTCTTTGTAGTGGTTTAAACATTACTATTTCATCTAGACGATTTAAAAATTCAGGTCTAAAGTTTCTTTTCATTTCATCCATAACTTTTTCTCGAGTATCCTCATTTATTTTCCCATCTTCTTTTAAACCTTCCAGTATATAATGAGAACCTATATTGGAAGTCATTATAATTACAGTATTTTTAAAATCTATTGTTCTTCCTTGATTATCTGTAAGTCTACCATCGTCTAATACTTGAAGAAGTATATTAAATACATCAGAATGTGCCTTTTCTATTTCGTCAAATAGTATTACAGAATAAGGCTTTCTCCTAACTGCTTCTGTTAATTGGCCTCCTTCATCATATCCTACATATCCAGGAGGTGCTCCTATAAGCCTTGATACTGAGTGTTTTTCCATATATTCACTCATATCAATCCTCACCATATTTCTTTCATCATCAAATAAGGTTTCAGTCAAGGATTTTGCCAATTCTGTCTTACCTACCCCAGTTGGTCCTAAAAATATAAAGGAGCCTACTGGCCTATTTAATGGCTTAATACCTGCTCTAGCTCTAATAACTGCATCTACTACAGCTTCCACCGCCTCATCTTGACCTATAACCCTTTTTTGGAGTATTTTATCTAAGTTTAATAATTTTTCCCTTTCAGTTTCTACAAGTTTAGATACAGGAATACCAGTCCATTTAGAAACTACTTCTGCAATTTCCTCTTCTGTAACTTCTTCTTTTAGCATTCTATCTTCTTGATCTTTAGTATTAAATTCCTCTAACTTATTTTCTAATTGAGGTAATTTACCATATTTTAATTCAGACAATTTTTCTAAATCGTATTTTCTTTCTGCTTCTTCTATTTCCCTTCTAACTTTATCTATTTCTTCTTTTATAGATTTTAGTGAAGATATTTCTTTCTTTTCTTCTTCCCATTTTGCTTTTTTAATATCAAATTTTTCTTTTAAATGTGCTAATTCTTTTTCTAACTTTTCAAGACGTACTTTAGAACTCTCATCGGTTTCTTTTTTAAGTGCTGCTCTTTCTATTTCTAATTGTAATATCCTTCTCCTTATTTCATCCAATTCAGCTGGCATACTATCTATTTCTGTTCTTATCATAGCAGATGCTTCATCCATTAAGT
>CAZMBD010000211.1:0-1810 GCA_964564325.1 uncultured Clostridiaceae bacterium | reverse complement strand
TTGGTAATTATGGAGAGTATTTTATTATGATTTTGTATAATATTTTAGTTTGTTCGTTATTTATATTTTTGTCTAAAGGAATATTTGAAAAAATTGAGATGGAATAAGAATAATCACCCTGTAGAAAACTACGGGGTGATTAGTTTTTTTAATAATGATAAACCATAATATTGCCAAAATAGTAGGTTTGTCCTCACTTTATACCTATTAGTTAATAATTATGCCATAAACGATTAATACAGAAATTATACTATAAAGTGAGCCTATTAAATAGTATTCTGCAAATACTGGATCCTTTGAGATTTTATCAAATCTTGCTACAGATTTAGCTGCAAAGACTAAACCTATTGTTCCAAACTGATTATAATACATAAGTATAGCTATTAATAATCTTTCTAAATTTCCAATCATAGCTCCTGCACCTTCTACCGTGTTTTTATCATCAAATTTTTCAGGAGCATACTTTTGAAATAATATTTTAAAACTTATATTAACAGGTTTTGATATGATAATTATAAATAAAATCCACTTTAATAATCCATTTGAGATAAACTGTAGACTGTTTAAATCTTTATCTATTAATATCTCACCAATCAAATATATAAGTATGATTTGTAGTCCTTGATAAAGTAAATATATCATATCTTTTCTATCTAGCTTTATATATAGCCATTTTATAAAAATATCTATAATAAAGTGCAGAATAAAATAAAGTATTATATAAAATACATTTGTATAGCCTATTATTTTTAGAATTAAACATCCTACAAATAACTGTAATAGGTGTTTTTTAAATTCTCTTTTGTTTTGAATTGTATCAAGGTTATTATCTAGAAATAAGTAATATTCTATAAAAAAATAAAAAATATATAAAATAAGTGTGTACCTTCTTATTGTACTCTCCCCCTACTTAATAATTTCTTTAGCAACATTATTTCTACTTGATAAATAAAGTCTTATTCCACTAGATTTAACTCTTTTAGATAGTGCAGATTCAGATATATTAAGCTTTTTGGCTAAAGGTTTCTGTTTAAAATTTTCATCATATATATTATTCTCTAAAAGAGTATATAAAACTTCCTTTTGAGTATCAGTCCAGTTTTCTTTCATCCAATCTGTATAATAAAGCAAATCATTTATAATATTATCATTTTTATTTTCGCTTTTAAGTGATATTTTACTACTTCCATAATTATCGTTATCATGAATATATTCAATAGCATCTCTTGCATTCCAATATGCTGGACCATCTGCCCCTATGCTTTTTTCATAATTTATATCTGTATATATTTCCCCCAATCCTATTCCAAATCTTATCTTAATAGGAGCCATTTTGTAAGATAGATAATCTAACATTTTAAATACTTCTAAATTTGGTTTCATTAATACTTGGAATTCATCTCCTAAAGTAATCGTCCATTTAGACACTATATATTCCTTATATTCTATATTTATTTCCTTTAATATCTCATTTAATTTTTCTTGTGTTTTATTTCTATCTTCTATATTTCTTGAATCTATTATATCACCTATAATAGCTACCAAATTTAGATTTTCCATTGTAATCAACCTTCCTATAATATATTAATTTTATTATATCATAGTTTTCGAAACTTTCCGTTATATAGGCAACAAATAAAACTTTCCGTTATATAGGCAATAGTAATTGTAGAGTTATTCAAAATAATTATATATCCCAATCACTCTAGAATCCCTAAGCTTATAGAAAACTGAATTTTATCATAAATAACTCCTGTATCAGTATCTTTAATAATTAGATAATAATTTTTATTTCTATCATAATCCTTAG
>CAZMBD010000210.1:0-1829 GCA_964564325.1 uncultured Clostridiaceae bacterium | reverse complement strand
TAGCTTAGGGGGTAATATTATTTCCTTTCCGTACCAATTAATTCTTTTTCCCTTGGTAAAATTTCTTCATAACAATAATCAAAGTTTTTAAATTTCCCATCTTTTCTCATTACAGGGTGGAAATTTTTTGATTTAATTGCCTCTATAAAATCCTTATCATCTCTAATAGAACCATAAAATTTAGTAGCATATACGCCAATTTTTTCTAAAACATGAGCGTCACTAGCACCTAAAGATGGCAACCCTAATTCTGTAGCTGTTGCATAGGAATATAAATTGTCATGATGATAGGTACTACCATTAAAAGCTTCTACACCATTCAATAGATATCCTACTTCGTGTAGATGATTCTTCAATCCTCTATTATTATGTCTAAATGGATGAGCTGCTACTGCTGCACCATTGTGTTTTTTAACTAATCTTAATAGTTCCTCTGCATGGACCATTTCTTTAGGTAAATCTTTTAGTCCAAATACCAAAATATCTCCTTCGTAAGTTAGTATTTCTGCACCTACAATTACGAGTACACCGTTTATTTTTGCATAATCTCCTATATCATTTCGCAATTCGTTATTTTCATGATTGGTTATACATATTCCATCAAGTCCAGTAAGCTTTGCCATGTTTACAATTTGTATTAATTCCAGAGAATTATCAATAGAATACTTTGTTCCGTGTATATGAGTATCTATAATCATATCTGTCCCTCCAATATCTGCATTAATAATTAAATGATAACATAAAAACTATTGTAAAACTTAAGTATAGATAAATACAATAGTGATGAAGCATTCTATTGAAGATATCAATAATACAATTTCAACAAAGCTAACATAAAAATTGTTTTTTTATTACCTTTTAATTTTTTGAATAAATTTATTTAATATATTTATGTAAATTTTTAATATTATTAACGTGGACATTGACAATATTAAAAAATAGTAGTAATATCTAATAAAGAAGATATTTTCTAAAAATTAAAACAATTTTTCATTAAGGAGGGTTTTGATGTATAATTTTCCAAGAAATCTTTATACAGATGTAAGATTAGAGGATGTTTCGGTAAGTGAAATCACATATCATAATGGTGAATTAAGACAAAATCTAAAAAGAAATCATAGGGGAGCCTTCATAAGAATTTTTGATGGACAAAGATGGTATTATAGTTCAACTACAGATATAGACAATATACAGGAAGAAATAAATAAACTTAGCACTATGGCTTGTGAAAATGAAAAGATTATGGAAGATCCAATAGTTAAAAAATTCGAAGTTAATAGTGGAGTATTTCTACATTTTCAAGACAATGATATATTAAATATTAGTCAAGAAGAAAAGCTTAATCTTCTAAAATCATATTTTTCAATTATAGAAAATAGAGAAGAAGTAAAAATGTGGAGAGCAATATATGTAGACAAAAAAGCCACCAAAGAGTTTTATTCTAGTAAAGGTGCTAATTTAAAATTTGATTATCAAACCTGTGCAGTAGCATTTAGATATTCTTTAAATGTAAATGGCAAGACATTAGATAGTGGTTATGATAAGACTGTTACTGATTTTAATGAACTGAAAATATTATCAGATAAATTCAAAAATAAATTAGAAAAGGATATTGATTATACTAAGGATGCAAAGCCTATAGTACCAGGTAAATATACTGTAATATTTTCACCTATTGCAACTGGAGTATTTACCCATGAAAGTTTTGGACATAAAAGTGAGGCTGATTTTATGATCGGTGATGAAACTATGATGAAAGAATGGACTATTGGCAAAAAAGTAGGTGCAGACAATTTGTCCATAGTAGATAGAGGGGATGTTAAAGGTAG
>CAZMBD010000209.1:0-1893 GCA_964564325.1 uncultured Clostridiaceae bacterium | reverse complement strand
AGATTACACTGGCGGTAGCAACAACTTCTTAGACAGTGAAGACTTTGTAAATGATCCTAGTTACTGTATTGAAGCTTTAAGAAGGCTTGTTGGTTAATTATAGGAGCTATTTAGCTCCTTATTAAATTTTAAGGAGGAATGAAAATGGCAACAAGAGGAACAGGTTTTTTGTTATTGAAAGATAGGGTTCTTGAGACTACTGAATTTAATGGTGACATGTATCCATCCTGGCATGGAGATAATTTTTTTGAAGGAGTAAGTAAAACAGAGAGCGAGGAAGATTTCGTTGAATTTATAAAAGAGTTTAATGATGAGAACTTTGGTTGTGAAGAAGACTTAATTTATACTACAAGAAATTCAGAATTCTACGATGACATCAAAGAAGATGTTTTAGTGATTAATTTTAACCATGCTTATTTTGAGAGATTTTTCTCTGACTGGGTTTTCTTCAAGAATTTATCTGGAAAACCAGTTAAGTTTATCACTAAAAGTGACAGATCAAGAAGAGAGGTAATTATCCCCGATAATGAAAGTTACAGATTCAACTTCGGAAGAGTAGAAGAGGAGGAGGTATAATCTCTAAATTTAAAGAAGGCGATAAGGTAGTAGGCACTATGGGTCTAACCAAAGGAATGGAATTCGAAATAATAAAGGTTCTTAGAGATGGTTGGTATAGTTGTCAAAGACTAGATAAGAAAGACAATAGATACTACAGCCAAAATGATAGAACTATTATTAAGTTAGAAATGGATTAGAAGCTGTCTTACCAAGGCATAACTATATGATTAGAGTAATGTGTCTTATGATATAATATATAGAGAAACTAATAGATTATAGAGAAAGGTAGGGAATAGCCAATGTTTGGAGAGGATAGACCTTATGAGGAAATAGATTACAAAGCTCCAAAAGAATATAGAGAGTCTTTATGGAAAGCCAGTTTTGGATTACAAAAAATTGACGGATTAGAGCCTTCAGATTATCTTATTGAGTTGTCAAAAGAAGAGATTGAAAATAAAGAAGTGTTTTAATAGGTTGTTAGAAAATGAATGTAATGTTATTTATGCGAAATGAGGAAGGGGATAATTGATAATGAAATATAAACCAGAAGATTACAGTATAGTAGATAGCGGATTTTATGGTTTGGCTGATGAAGATATAGAAAATTATAAAGAAAAGCTAGTAAAATGTCGAAAAAATCATACTTGCATGAGTTGTGAAAAAGAGATTCAAGTAGGAAATTATGCTATTAGAGAAACAGGATTCATGGATGGTATGCCAGTGTCATCTTACACTTGCATAGATTGCATGGACAAATGGCTAGATGAGATTAGCAGTGATTAATGAATATAACAAGTATGTAGTACACTTTGTTATTTATGCGAAATGAGGAGGGGAAAAGAATGAATAAAATAGTTAGAAACTTTATAAATGAAGTAAATAAAAAACCTAGTATATTGTCTGATAGAAAAATTATAGCTATGGTAGACAATGATGTGGTACAGGGTGATGAATTCAGTATATGGCGAGGGGATATATATAAAATTGATTATGATAAAATTTACCAGGAAGATGAAAGAATATATTTTAACTCTAAGATGGGGGATATAGAAGATTTAAAAGATATACACGCAGAAAACATCTACCACGATTTAATCAGCAAAGGAATTGATGATGGAGAGATAGCTTGTAATTACGATATTGATAAGATGGCAGAAGAATATGTAAACGAACTAAATTGGGAAAAGGTAGTAGTATTCTATATAGGAGTTTAGCTACACATAACAAGTAAAATATGCAATGTAATAAAGTGTTGATTTAATAGAAAAAGAAGGAGGTTTTGAAGATATAAAAAATCTATCTATAAGAGAATGGACTTGTCCTAAGTGTAACACA
>CAZMBD010000208.1:0-1914 GCA_964564325.1 uncultured Clostridiaceae bacterium | reverse complement strand
ATTACCATAAAATAAAATCAGGAGCTGATCTTATAAATGGAGAATAGTGATATAAGAAAAACAAAAGAAACAATAAAAAGAATAATGAAATACATATTTCATATTTCTCCTAAATATTTTTATTTAAATATAATATTCACCATATTAGTAGGTTTTACTTCCGCCATGTCCATATGGTCAACAAAACTATTAATCAACGGAATAGTTAATATAAATACTCATAATAATTTTATAAAAATATTGATTACTTATGCTGTAATCAATATTTTTATTCAAATAATCCAATCTTTAAATAAATATATAAACTTAAAACATCAATTAAAAATAGATTATAAAATGAGTATGGATATATTGGAAAAGTGCGGAGAGTTAAGATTACAGGATTTTGAGGACTCTGAAATATATAATATATTGGGAAGGGCCGAAATGGAAGGTCAAACAAAAGTATATATTTCTTATAGAAATATACTTTCTATAATAACTCAAATAGCTTCAATACTCTCAGTATCAATTATTATTTTATCTTGGGATTCATATATATTTTTATTAATATTTATAACCCCAATAATATCCACAATAATAAATACTATAATAGGATTTAAAGATTATAAAATGAGAATGAAGAGAATGAATGAAGTAAGAAAAATCTCCTATATAAATTATTTATTAACCAATGATATAGCCTGTAAGGAAGTAAAAACCTACAATATTGGAGAATATTTAATAAATATATTTTCTAATTTAAAGAAAAAAATACAAAATCAAGACTTGGATATAAATAAAAAAAGAGCTAAATGGTCTATAGGGATAAATTTAATAGAGGAAATAATTAGTCTATTTATAATATTTAAAATTGTAGAAATGGCTGCTATAGGAAAAATTTTAGTGGGAGATACAGTAGCCTATATCGATAGTTTAGGTACTATACAATCTAATGTAGGAGGATTTTTAAGTAACTTATCTGAAATATATAATGATATTTTATATGTAGAACAATTCTATAAATTATTGGACTTAGAAATAAAAGGATATGAAGATAGGACAATAGAAATAGAAGAAATAGAAGAAATAGAATTTAAAAATCTAAACTACACATATGAGGGAAGTGAAAATAATACTTTAAATAATATAAATATAAAGATAAGAAAAGGTGAACTAATAGGAATAGTAGGGGAAAATGGTTCGGGGAAAACTACATTTATAAAATTATTATGTGGATTTTATGATAATTATCAAGGGGAAATATTAATAAATGGAATTGAACTAAAGAAAATAAATCCAGATAGTCTAAGAAAAAGAATGGGCATTATATTTCAAGATTTTAATAAATATGAAATGACTTTAAGGGAAAACATAGGATTTGGAAATATAGAAGAAATAGATAATGATAAAAAGATAATAAAATCCTTAGAAGAGATAAATTTAAAGGATAAGACAGATAAGTTTAAAGAGGGAATAGATACTCAAATGGGCAAATGGTTTGCAGGAGAAGAGCTATCAAAAGGACAATGGCAAAGAATAGCCCTAGGGAGGGCATTTATGAGAGATGCAGATGTGTTAGTGCTGGACGAGCCTACATCATCTTTAGATCCTATATCTGAAAGGGAAATCTTTTTGTTAATGGAAGAAAAAAGCAAGGAGAAAATAGGAATCTTTATCACTCATAGAGTAGAAAACATAAAAGAATTAAATCCAAGAATAATAGTATTTTCTGATGGCGAGATAGTTGGAGATGGCAATCATCTGGAGATGGTAGAGAGTTGTAGAGAGTATATTAGATTACTAAATATAGAAAAAGCATAATTAATAATGTTTTTAGTCTCGAAATAATATATAATATATATAAAGAATATTTACTAAAGGGGGTAATTTTTTGCTTAGTAAAAAGGTTATAGAAAATGTGCTTTACGCAGC
>CAZMBD010000207.1:0-1936 GCA_964564325.1 uncultured Clostridiaceae bacterium | reverse complement strand
CCAATTGAATATAAATGGAGTAGTTATGATATATATATGGGACAGAGAAAAAGTGAAATAGTAAGTGAAGAAAAAATACTATCTTATTTTAAAAATAATAGTAGGAAACTATACAAAGATTATGTGGAATCTAAACTTATAGATCCAGAAATAGATGAGGGAATTGAAGAAAATGTGGAGGTGGATTAATTGGCATCTATCATAAATAGTTTTGCTATATCTGGAATAGATGGATATTTAGTAGAAATAGAAACAGATACCCTTTATGGGAAACCTTCTATCTCAATAATCGGACTAGGTGATAGAGCAATTAAAGAATCTAGTGAAAGAATACAAGCAGCTATTATTCATACAGGATATGAATTTCCAAAGATGAAAATAGTGGTAAATTTAGCACCAGGGGATATTAAAAAACGAGGTTCACATTTTGATTTAGGTATGGCTATAGGATTAATGATTCAGTCTAAACAGATTGTAGTTAATAATATAAATATTAATAGCTTTGGTTTTATAGGGGAATTATCTTTAAATGGCCATTTAAGACCTTGTGCAGGGGTACTTCCTATGGTTATTGCAGCAAAAAAAGCTGGTATAAAAAATATTATTGTTCCTATGGAAAATATAGGAGAAGCAAGTCTAGTAAATGGGATAAAAGCCTATGGCCTTGAAGATTTAAAATCTGTAATTGATTTTTTAGAAGGAAATAAAGATGTAAATCCAATAGAGGAAAATACAGACTCTCAGCTAAGTCCAAATTATCCTATAGATTTTAGCGATGTTAAGGGACAGGATATATTAATAGAATACATAGTAGTTGCAGCTGCAGGAGGCCATAATATGTTAATGGTAGGTTCCCCGGGTTGTGGCAAATCTATGATTGCTAAAAGAATACCTACGATTTTACCTAAAATGAGTGAGGAAGAAGCTTTGGAAGTAACAAAAATTTATAGTGTGGCAGGACTATTAAAAGATAGGGGAAATTTAGTTACTGAAAGACCTTTTAGAGCACCACATCATAGTGCTTCTCTAAATTCATTAGTAGGTGGTGGTAATAATGCTATGCCAGGGGAAGTATCTTTAGCTCATAATGGCGTACTATTTTTAGATGAAGTGGCGGAATTTAGTAAAAAAACTTTAGATTCTTTAAGGCAGCCAATGGAAGATAAAAAGGTAACTGTAGCTAGAGTAAATTCTACAAACACCTATCCATCAAATTTTATGTTTATTGCAGCAATGAATCCCTGTCCTTGTGGTTATCATGGAACAAATAAATGTAAATGCACTGATTATGAGATATTAAAATATAGACAAAAAGTTTCAGGTCCAATACTAGATAGAATCGATATACAAAAGTATGTACACCCAGTGGATTTTATTAATTTAACTGAAAACAAGAAAAGTCATACTTCAGCCGAATTAAGAGAAAGAGTAGAAAGAGCAAGAGAAATTCAGAGGATAAGATATAAAGGCCTTAAGGGCATTAATTGCAATGCTCAAATGACACCTAAATTAATTAAAAAATATTGTCAACTAGATCAAGAATCTAAGACTTTATTAAAGATTGCCTATGATAAATATGGATATAGTGCTAGAACTTATGACAAGTTTTTAAAAGTAGCTAGAACCTTTGCAGATTTAGATGCTTCACCTAATATTAGAAAAGTAGATATAATGAATGTGCTGCTTTCTAGAGATTTGGACAAAGAAAAAATAAGAATGCATACTATATAAAGGGGAGGCAAATTTATGTTGTACTGGATTTGGTTAACCCAAATAAAAGGAGTAGGACCTAAAAGACAAAGATTATTATTGGAAAAATTTAATACCCCTGCGAACATTTATAGAGCCTCTTTTAAAGAATTATTGCAATGTCCTGGTATAGGCAATAGTACTGCAAAATCAATAATTGAAGAAAGATCATTGGAAAAGGCAAAAA
>CAZMBD010000206.1:0-1955 GCA_964564325.1 uncultured Clostridiaceae bacterium | reverse complement strand
CTGTTAAAAGTTTCTGCATTAATCCTTTTTTCTGTTCTTTCTTTTCTTCTATTAGCTTTTCTTTTAATTCTATAGCCTCGTCCCAAGTGGAGAGAATTTGGGCGATTTTTTGTTGTTCATCTTGATAAGGAATTGAAATATCAAAGTTTCTTATCCTTTTTAATGCCAACTTAGGTTGAGCATTAGTTGTTTTTTCTTTTTTTATTTCTTTTTGTATTATATTAGACATACATACATATAATAAATAATCTTTTTCTATTTTTATATTAGTTATTTTATCAGCATTCTCCGTAAGATTAGCGCCATCTAATTCTTCAGGGACTATCCCAACAATACCCAGAGTTCCAGCTACAGAAATGAATATATCATTCTTAGAAATTCTATAATTTGAAATTTTATCAACAACTGCTAAAGGCACATATTTTATTGCTGATGCAGAAACCCCTCCCATATACATATCTGAAACTGTTATATAAGGATAGCCATTATTCTCATCTTCCAAAGTATATCCTTTAGGAATCCTCTTTCCGCCTTTAACATCAGCGATTTCCCCCAACCTCTTCACTTCCCAATCCTCAGGTATAATCCCCACCTTCGTCTTCTTATATCCTTCTGGTACTTCTCCTTTATTTATCATTTCTATTCTTGTCTTTATTTCAGTATTCAAAATTTCCACCACCTTTTGTCTTTACTATCATATTTTCGCTGGCGAGCAAAGCTTATCCCTACATTTAGGCAGACACATAGGTCTGCCCATACAATTGTCTATAGTCCCAATTCTTCCAAATACTTCGCCATCTCTTCTTCCACCTTATCAATCTCTTCTTTTATATTTTTAATATTCTGTGCCACCTTTTCCATATCTACTGGTTCTTCTTCTTCAAAAGTGTCTACATATCTTGGAATATTTAGATTGTAATCATTTTCCTTTATTTCATCTATATTAGATACATAAGAATATTTATCTTTTGATTCATAGTTTTCATAAGTCTCTACTATTCTTTCTATATCTTGTTCTCTTAATTTGTTTTGATTTTTACCCTTTTCATAGTTTTCTTCTCCTGAGGCATCTATAAATAATATATCTCTCTTCGTTCTATTTTTCTTAAATACCATAATACATGCTGGAATTCCTGTTCCATAAAACAATGCTTCTGGTAAACCTATTACTGCATCTAATAGATTCATATCTATTATTTGTTTTCTAATTCTAGCTTCACTAGCTCCTCTAAACAATACTCCATGGGGAAGGATTACTGCCATTCTTCCGTCTTCTGCTAGGGAATATAGCATATGCTGAACAAAAGCATAGTCTCCTCTCGATTTAGGTGGTACTCCCCATTCAAATCTTCCATGAGGATCTAAGCTTGCTTCCATTTTAAATTTATCATCATTATCTCCAGCAAATCCCATAGACCACTTATCTAAAGAAAATGGTGGATTGGCTACTACTACTTGGAATTTCATTAAGTTTCCATCTTCTAAATGTAGGGGATTAGATAGTGTATCTCCCCATTCAATTTTGGCATCATCTATTCCATGTAAAAACATATTCATCATACATAGAGAATGGGTTTGTCCATTTCTCTCTTGGCCATATACTGCGACTTTTCTATTAGGTACTTGGTTTACTACTCTTATGAGTAAGGAGCCAGAGCCACAGGTTGGATCATATATTCTATCGTTTTCTTTTGGTTTAACAAGTCTTGCAAGTAATTCAGATACCATTGATGGTGTGAAGAATTCCCCACCTTTTTTCCCTGCATCAGAGGCAAATCTTTCTATCATAAACTGATAAGAATTTCCAATTATATCTTCTCCTCCTATTTTGGAAGGTCTTAAGTCTAACTTAGCAAAATCTTCTAACAATGTTCTAAGCATAGCATTTCTATCTTTTGTTTGCCCTAGTACTGCTTCACTATTAAAATCTATATTTCGAAATACATTTCTTAATT
>CAZMBD010000205.1:0-1971 GCA_964564325.1 uncultured Clostridiaceae bacterium | reverse complement strand
GTATCCCACTTACATTTAGTAGTTCCATATGGTAAATCACAAAGTATCATATCGATAGATTTATCATCTATATATTTCATACCTTCTAAACAATCTATATTATATATTTTATTAATTTCTATTATTTTTTTAATATCTCCTTTCTGATAAAAAATCACTTTTATGATGTTTACTTATTTGCAATTTCTTTATCTATATCTTCTATTATTTTGCTTATATTGTGTGATATATCATATAACATATTATTCAATTTCTGCCACCTAGAATTTTCTTCTTCGCATATTCCAAAAATTTTTCCCCATTCACATTCTTGACAATTATTTTCAAATCGTATACAAAATTCACATGATGGAATAATTACTTTATTACCTTTTTTAAGTCCTTCGTCTCTGATAGCTTCATTTAATAAATCAACTATTTTTTGAATTTGTTCATATCTTTTTTTTGCAGATTTCCACAATTTAATATTTTGATTATAAACAATTTTTTTAGATAAAAACTTTTTAATACCCATTATTTACCTCCGTCTAAGTGTATAGCCTATTTTTCTTTGGTTACACTATAAGTAATCCCTTCGGGGATTCATACCCCATCAGCACCTAGAATTAATTTTCTAGAAGCTCGATGGGGTTTTAAATTTCGTTCCCAAAGCAATCCCATCCTTCTGTCCTCTGCCTTGCAAAAAGTTCAATTCTAGGCAAATCGCCTATTATTTTAACTATATTATTTCTGATAACATCAGGTTTTTTAGAATGTTCTTCTCTAGGAGTCATTGTAACGCTATGAATATTTCGTACTAATGGTTTAAATTTCTTACCTTTAGTAGCAATTAAACATATTTCTGGGTTTTGTCTTGTATAATATCCCATTCCCCAAAAAGGTGTATCGGATTTTTTGTTTAATTTCACCCAACAAAATCCTAAACTATGATATTTAAATCCCCAAGCATCTATAGTTTTTATTCCTTCTAATAATCTAGGAAACGTAACCCAAAGAAATAAAATACAATCTTCAGCACAAATGCTTTGTATTGGCATAGAACATATTTCTTCTATAGTCATTACGCCTTTATATCTTTTACTTAAATCAGCAGTACCTCTTATTCCCGTTCCACTTTCAGTAGGTTTCCAAGGAGGGTCTGCATAAATAATGTTATATTTTTTATTTGGTAATTCTATTATTTTATTATTCACTCCTTTGTTATCTAATAAAAGAAGAGTTTTATTCTGAATAATATCCAGTAATTACTCTATAGCCTAACTTTTCTATTTCATTTCTATTTACATATTCTTCAATCAAAAATTCTCTAAAATGAACTCCTTTAATTTCGTTAGTAATAAATATGTTTTCGTATTCAAATTTATCTTGAAGTATTTTTGCTAAACTTTTACTATGAACTATTACTGGAATATTATTCTTCTTAGCAAAATTAATTAGTACAGTCGTTTTACCTATATTTCTTACACCTCTAACATCAATTAATTCGTTATAAATAATTCCTTGAATTATAGCTTCTTCTAAAATATCTTGATAAAATTTATAATATCTATTATCATAATTTACAAATGTTTTTAAATTTATCATTCAATTCTTCCTTTTTAATAAAAGATGCATTTTATTATGAGTATATTTCAATTTTCTCTTACAGAATTTTGTTCTATTTCTAATTTTTTAAATACTTCAGTAATCTCTTTTAAAGTCAATTTTGGCGGGTTAATCAAAAACTTATCAATTATTTTATCTATTTCTTCATCTGAAATATTATTAATATTATATTTTTTATTAATAAGCTCTAATAAATATTTACCAACCTCATCTCTATCCCAAACATCGTCAACAGGCTTAATTTCAACTCTTTCCCCTCTCATTTTTCCGCCTATCCTAATTTATCCTCCAATCCTATAAGAAATATCTTATTGTAATATCAAAAAACAATTTGCATATAATACGTCTATTGCTTTTATTATTCGT
>CAZMBD010000204.1:0-2023 GCA_964564325.1 uncultured Clostridiaceae bacterium | reverse complement strand
TGTTTAATTCTTCTACATAGTCTTCTAAAGGAATTTTTATATCTTCATAGTAGAAAAATTTTGCATCCTCAAGTCTTGCACCTAATACCTTTTCATTTCCTTTAACCACTATATCTAAATGTTCTTCATTGCCATTTCTAATGGTTATAAAATAAGGTAATAATCTTCCTTTATCGTCTACTACTGGAAAGAACCTTAATTGTTCTTTCATAGGTGTTATAATTACATCCCTTGGCAGGGATAAATATTCTTCTTTAATTTTCCCTATAGCAGGTTTAGGATACTCTACTAAATAACTAACTTCGTCTAATAAACTTTCTTCTACTAGAAGATTTCCTCCCTTTTCTTTTGCTAATTTTTCTGAACCATATTTTATTATATCTTTTCTTTTGCTTTGATCTACTAAACAGTAATTTTCTTCTAATTTATCTACATATTCATCTACTGAATTTAACTCTATATACTTTTTACCCAAAAATCTATGACCATAAGTAATATTTCTCACTTTTATACCTTCTAGTTCAAAAGGTACAATCTTATCATTCATTAAGGATACTATCCATCTAATGGGACGTGCAAATCTTATGTTTTTACCTCCCCATTTCATAGATTTAGGAAATGTTATGGATTTTATTATATTTGCCATATTTTCTGATAAAACTAATTCAGTTTCTTTCCCTTCCTTTATTACATTGGCATATATATATTCTTCTCCATTGTATTCTTCTATTATAATTTGAGATAAATCAACTTTTTGCCCTCTCATAAATCCTTCTAAAGCCTTAGTAGGATTGTTTTCATTATCATAGGCAATTTTTTTCTTTGGTCCTCTTACTTTTTCCTCCAAAGTTTCTTGTTTATTAGCTAATCCCTCTATTATAATAGTCAATCTTCTTGGGGTAGCATAAGTTTTTATATTTTCATATGCTATTCTTTCCTCTTTCAATAATTTTTTTGTATTGTTTTTTAATTGTTCTAATGCATTATCTATTAATCTAGCAGGTAATTCTTCTGTACCAATTTCTAATAAATATTTATTCATCTTTTATACCCCCTTCTTTTAATAGAGGATACCCTAAGTTTTCTCTCTGTTCGATATATTTAGATGCAACTAATCTAGCTAATGCTCTAACTCTAGCTATATAATGTGTTCTTTCAGTTACTGATATGGCTCCTCTAGCATCTAACACATTGAATGTATGGGAGCATTTTAATACATAATCATAGGATGGAATAACTATACCCTCTTCTATATTGTCTAATGCTTCTTTTTCATATGTGTCAAATAAGGATTTTAATGTATCTATATCAGCTTTTTCAAAACTATAGACTGAGTGTTCTCTTTCTGCAATTCTAAATATATCTCCATAAGTAATATTTTCATTCCATTTTATATCAAATATGTTGTCTACATCTTGTAAATACATGGCAATCCTTTCTAGTCCATAGGTTAACTCAGCTGATTCCAAATCACAATTAATACTTCCTACCTGTTGAAAATACGTAAATTGAGTGATTTCCATACCATCTAACCATACTTCCCAACCTAATCCCCATGCTCCTAGAGTAGGTGCCTCCCAATTGTCTTCTACAAATCTTATATCATGTTCTAAAGGATCTATTCCTATAACCTTTAAGCTATTTAAATACAACTCTTGTACATCTTCTGGTGATGGCTTCAAAATTACTTGAAGTTGATGATGTTGATATACCCTATGAGGATTTTCTCCATATCTAGCATCTTGAGGCCTTCTAGAAGGCTCTACATATACTACTCGCCATGGCTCAGGTCCTAGTGCCCTTAAAAAAGTATGAGGGCTCATAGTTCCAGCACCTTTTTCTACATCATAAGGTTCTAATATTATACAATCTTGACTGCTCCAGTACTCCAGTAGTTTCAGCATTAAATCCTGAAAATACATATATAAACCTCCCTTTTTTATAAATAAAAATAAATACAAAAAACCTTTACATCCCTATAGGGACGAAAGGTTACTTCCGCGGTTCCACCCTATTTAATACC
>CAZMBD010000203.1:0-2057 GCA_964564325.1 uncultured Clostridiaceae bacterium | reverse complement strand
AAATTAGACAATAATAAATTATAATAATCCCTATCCATTACATTTCCATCTTTATCGTAGCGTTCCTCATTAGGAATAGTACTTATGGAATTTATAAGATGGATTAAATCCTCCTTCTTAATAATTGGATCATGTTCTTTTAAATCTACTAGGGATTCCACCCTTGAAAAATTTCTCCTATTGAACTCTTGTATCTTTTCCCCATCCATTAAGACCAAATCTTTTTCTTCAAGTTTTTCTATCCAATATTCTGGATCTTCAATTGTAAATGTTTTTCTAGGCGTTTCTTCACTTGGTTTAGCATCAATTTCTTCTTTTTCTTCTCTTGGTTTGTCAGTTTTTATTAAATATATGGTTAAAATTAACAATAAAATTAACACTATAATTTTATACTTGATTTCCAAACCATTCACCCTTATAAATTTATTTAAATAAACTCAAATTTAATTCTTCGGACAAATCACGAATTACATTATATCCTCCTATGGAATTACCATACTCATCTAATGCTGGTCCATATATACCTATGCCCATATTATTGGGAACTACAGCCAGTATCCCCCCTCCTACTCCTGATTTAGATGGTATACCTACATTAATAGCATATTCTCCAGAATAATTGTACATACCACAATTATTCATTATAGCTAGAATTATATTAATTGTTCTTTCATCTAGTAAATTTCTTTTATTTCCTTTACTAGCAAAGAAAAATGCTAATTTTGCTAAATCTATACAATTTACTTCTATTGAGCATTGTTTAAAATAAGAATCCAACACTTCCTCTACATCACCTTCTATTAATCCTTTACTCTTTAATAAATAGGCCATCGCCCTATTCTTATCCCCTGTTTTCTTTTCTGATTTATATACTTCTTCATTATAAGATATATTATCATCTTGAAGAATATTTTTAATTAATTTTAATAATCTATCAAACTTTTCCTCGCCCTTTCCATGAATTAAAGAGGTAGTTACTATGGCACCAGAATTTATCATAGGATTAGCTGGTTTCTCTCCTTGAGGTAAATCTAATTTATAAAAGGAATTAAAAGCTTCATCTGTTCCTTCCATTCCCACCTTTTTAAAAACCTCTCCTTCTCCATTGTCCATTATAGCTAAGCCTAGTGCAATTACCTTAGATATACTTTGGATTGTAAATTTCTTATTATAATCTCCGCTGCAGTATGCATTACCATTTATATCCATTATGCAAATTCCCAATTCATTGGGATTTGCATAGGATAATGCTGGAATATAATCTGCTACTTTTCCATACTTTGTTAATGGCCTATTTTTTTCTATTAATCTGTTCAATAATTTTTCCATATATAAGCCCCCTATTAATGAATATCAAATCCAGTACCACCAATAAATTCTCTAATTATAGAATTAGGTGGTATTACTCTTTCATCTTCAATTACTCTAAAATAGTTTAAAAATTTCAATAACCTTTTAGCTTCAGAATAATATATACTTTCTTTATCTACTTCCTTCAATAATGGCACTGCATATTTTTTAAGTACTGCTAATTCATATACCAGTGCTGTATCAAACATAATATCTGCATTTTCTTGATATGGGAATATATGCTCATCTTCTCCCTTAACAACGCCTTCCCAAAGTTCAAAGGTTCTAAATACATCATTTCCTCTATATTTATTATCTCTAACCATTCTTCTAATAAGTCTAGTGTCCCTAGTAGATATTCTATTGTGAGCATCTATATTTAATTGGGTTAGTGCTGAAATATATATTTTAAATTTATTTTTCTCTGGAATATAGGAAGCCAGTTTTGGATTCAAACCATGAATTCCCTCTACTATAATAGGATGGTCCTTATCTACCTTTATCCTTCTACCAGAACTTTCAGATTTTCCCGTCAAGAAATTATATCTAGGTAATTCGATTATTTCTCCTTCCAATAGTTTTACTAAATCTTCATTAAATGCCTTTAAATTTATAGCTTCTAAAGCTTCAAAATCGTATTCTCCATTTTCATTTAATGGAGTCTTATCTCTATCTAAAAAATAGTCATCTACAGATATAGATATAGG
>CAZMBD010000202.1:0-2099 GCA_964564325.1 uncultured Clostridiaceae bacterium | reverse complement strand
ATCCATTATTTTATTTATCTTAGATGTTACCAATTCTTCATGAGCTAATGCTTTTTTAAATGTAGCTAGTATAGAATCATAGGCATTATCTGGTTCTGGTATAGCTTTCATAGTAGCTCTTCCATCCATATCATAGATAAAATCATAGAATTTCATAGCATGTTGATATTCTTCTTGGGCTTGTAAAATGAAAAAATGGGCAAATCCATCATAATCCTCAGCTGAACAATAAGCTGCCATTGCCATATAAACATAAGCTGATTCTAATTCAAAATTAAATTGTTCATTTAATTCTTTTAATAATTTTTCAGATATCATTTATTTTCTACCTCCTAAATATTCTATTGCTTTTACTTTAATATCCTTGCTTAGTATGTTTACCCAAATTATCACATCTTAATCTTTTTTCCCATTATTATTCCATTAAAATTATTTCTAAGCTTTCATATATCCCATAGTCGATTTTATGGTCTATATTCATATTGTTATCTTTTAAGTATTGAATTAAAGATTGTTTCATACCATCACCATATATTCCATCTAGTGTTCCTGTATAATAGCCTTTCGTTTTAAGTCTTTTTTGAACTTCTAAAACATCCGCACCTCTATCTCCAGGAGAGAGGTTCCGAAATCCATGAGAAAATGGACCAAATTCTCCATTTATTATAATTACATTAGTATTATATTCTACCATATTGTATAATTCCTCCACATCTGTATTTCTCATTCTAATACAGCCTGCTGAAGCATTAAAACCTATAGAACCAGGTTGATTAGTTCCATGGATTCCATATCTTCCCCAAGGTACATTTAAGCCCATCCATCTAGAGCCAAAACCTCCACCCCATCTAGCTTTTTCCTTTATTTTGAAAGTACCTAGGGGAGTAGGAGAACCTGGCTTTCCAGTAGCTATTATATATTCTTTTATTATCTTATTTGAAACTATATCAATTAAGTATAGCTTTTTTTTATCTACTTCAATCAATATGCTTAAGCTGTTTTTATTTAATTTGGAATAAGTATCTTTGTTTTCACAATCAATTCCTTTTTTTGTAAAATAAAGATGTATGTAATTTCCTATTATTGTAACTACTAAGACTAAAGTAAATAAAAGCAAGCTAATTTTCATTTTCCTTTTCATCCACATCACCCCTATGATTATTTATATGCGGGTTTTAAACAATTAAAACTTATAATCATTAAATAAAAAAGATGGCTAAAGCCATCTCTTAATGTTCTCTAAATGCTATTTCAATTTTTTCAAATCCCATACTCTTAAGTAGAGAAATCAACATCTCCTTTGTGTTTTTCTCAGCATCATTTAGCAATCCTTTTTCTATTACTACTTCTTCCATTTTTTGTTTTTCTTCTACTAGCACTTCATATAAATCTTCAAATCTTAATTTATTAAAAACAGAATCTTTTTCATCATATATATATACTTCTTCTTCTATAATAACATTATCAAAGACTTTGGGCTTGCCTAAGGTCACTTTAATAGTTTTTGTATCTATAAGCTCTATTTCTACGGTATTTAAATCTACTCCAGCTTTAATATATCCATCATATTTTATTAAAAATGATTTGCTGGTAAAAGGAAGATTTAATCCAGATAGTTTTTTACTATCTTTATAACTTACTACATTAGTATAATTGTATTTAACTGTTGCTAATTCTAATATTTTGGATAATTGTTCTTCAATAGCATTAGATAATAATTCCATTTTATTTTTAAAAGAATATTTAATATAAAAGAAAACCCCTACAATAATGGCAATAATTAATAAAAATACTAGTGTATTTCTCTTCCATCTTTTCACATAATCACCTCTGTCTATAAATGATATAACTCCCTTAAGTTTTAAAGGGAGCTAAAATTTCTGTCTATCTGGATTATATATTTGATATACACCATAAATAGAAAAATTTTTATCTGTTAATAATTTTACCACTCTTGGTATTTCTTGTACAGTTATATTTAGTTCTATCCCATTATATTTTAAAACCATATCATCTGGTGCTATAATTCCCGATTCATTAATTATATCTATAAGTTTATTTTCAATGGAAGGTATATCCATACCACCAATCATAAAAAA
>CAZMBD010000201.1:0-2107 GCA_964564325.1 uncultured Clostridiaceae bacterium | reverse complement strand
GCACAGCGATAATATTAATTATTAATACTTTAAAATAAGGGGGTGAATAAATGTCTAATAAATCTAAAAGAACAAGGAATTTTGGCTGTGTATTATATCCAGAAAGTGCACCAGATAATTGGCTAGAGATATTAGCTGAACACAAAGTACCTGCTTTGATTAGTCCTTTGCATGATAAGGATATAGACCCTCAATTGCAACCTAAAAAACCACATTATCACATTGTAATTATGTTTGAGGGCCCTAAGACAGAAGAGCAAGCAAGGGAGATTTTTGAGCCTATAGGAGGTGTAGGATGTGAGAAAATTAAAAGTATCAGGGGTTATGCTAGGTATCTATGTCACTTAGACAACCCAGAAAAACATCAATATCCTGAGGATAAAGTAATTCAATTATATGGTGCAGATTATAAAGAGATATGTGAATTAAGAAGCGACAAGTACAAAGTTATAACTGAAATACTAGAATTCATAGACCAAGAAGATATATGCTCCTATTATGATTTATTACGTTATGCAAGGGTTAATGAGCCTTCGTGGTTTAGGTCGCTTTTAGATAATTCGACTTTTGTAGTCAAGGAATACATCAAGAGCAGATACTGGGTGAAAAAAGAAAAATCTATCAAGGAAATGGAATTACAGTTAAAGCGGATGGATAATTTAATTCGCAAAAAAAAGATAGAGGCTCAGTGGAAAAATATTTGACGAATTATATATCATGATGTATAATACGTATAAGAAAATAATTAAATTGAAGAAAGGAGCAAAAAATGTTTAAAAGTGAAAAAAAATTAAAGGTTTTGGAGTATGACGATTATGTAAGAAAAGATGGGCAGAAAGTGGAACAGATTGTTTTAGGAGATGTTGAAAAATTTAAAAGGTATACTTTTCGGCTACCAGTAGGGATGCCAAAGCCTAAAATAGGCGACTTGGTACAAATATCAATTGAATTAAGGGAATATCAAGGCAGACTATATCCAGCTTTATCTAAAGTAGAATAATGACCTAGGAGGGGAAAAGATGTATTATAAGAAAGTATGGCTATATATTTTAATAATAGTGGTGGTTTCTAGTCTTTTTCCCTCCATTATTTTAGTAAAAGCAGATGAGGGAGAGGGAGACAACGGAGACTTGCCAGGAAGGGAATATTCATTTCAGGATGCTCCATTCCCTGGGAATTATGGCCGAATAAATGAAACAAATTGGCAGATTTTTATTAATAATGCGGAACAGAAAGGGCATACCATTATTAAAAAATTAGTTGCGTATACATTTTATTATGAAAATAGTGGTTCTGAAACTTTTTGGATAAATTATCCTGTATTTTATTCTACTGATGGAACAGATATTGAGGAAGAATTAGATGTAAACGAATTAGGAAATATTCAAGTATACGAATATAGAATTAAATATAAAGACGCAGAAAAAATGAATGTTTTAAGAGATGATGGTTTTATGAATAGAGAAGATGGGGTATTTCATGGACATAGTTCATCAAGACCAAAAGATGATAAAATAATAAATGCTAATTATACATATGAAACATGGTACAGGGCAGATTTAGTAGAAGACCCATACCAAGACATGCCACCAATGTATAATGCAGACCCTACCAAAGGGTATGGTATGTATTTCATTAAGCCATCATGGGGCGAATGGATAAATATTCCTCATAGATTAGGTACTTATAGAGACTGTATAGAAATAGAAATACAAGTGCCTAGAATTTATGTACATGATGGATGGGAGACAGACGAATTATTTGAGAGAATAGGAGATGAGCAGTTTGTAAGGCCAAACTTGGCCATTCAATTATATTCTAGTAATGTTAAAAAAATTTATGGACAAAAGGTAACAGGGAGAAACGGCCTTTGGATACTACCAAATGACATTAAATTTATAGAGGGTTATATGGATGGCTCTTATATGTATTCAGCCAAATTTAGAGCAAAAATACCAATAGACCATGCTATGCCTGCTGATGGTGGAGGTAGTACAATAACAGCTAATTTATATATATATAATTCTAAAAATTCAGATGATTATTTGGACTATAACTGGAGATTGCCTGAATATGATACTTGGGTGAAGTATTTAACTTATTTAGG
>CAZMBD010000200.1:269-2111 GCA_964564325.1 uncultured Clostridiaceae bacterium | reverse complement strand
TATTTCCCTTCTTATTGGATCAAATCCTGATAAAATAACAGCCTCAGGAGTATCATCTATAATAAGATCTATGCCGGTTAGTGTCTCTAAAGTTCTGATATTTCTGCCTTCACGGCCAATTATTCTTCCCTTCATTTCATCATTTGGCAGTGGAACAACAGAAACTGTAACTTCTGATACATGATCTGCCGCACATTTTTGTATGGCACATGCAATTATTTCTTTTGCCTTTTTATCAGCTTCCTCTTTTGCCCTGTTTTCCACATCTTTAATTAGCATAGCAACTTCATGTTTTACTTCACTTTCAACATTCTTTAAAAGATACTGCTTGGCGTCTTCAACAGATAGTCCGGAAATCCTTTCAAGTTCATTAATCTGCTTAGTCTCAAGCTCCTTTATTCTTTCCTCAGTTACCTGGACCTCTTTAATCTTCTTGTTAAGGAATTCATCCTTTTGCTCAAGTGTCTCTACTTTCCTGTCGAGGGATTCTTCCTTTTGCACTAATCTTCTTTCCTGGCGCTGAATTTCGCTTCTGCGGTCCTTGATTTCCCTTTCAAGCTCCATGCGGCTTTTGTGAATTTCTTCCTTTGCCTCCAACAGAGCTTCTCTTTTCTTATTCTCCGCAGCTTTTTGAGCTTCAACAAGCAGTCTTTTGGCTTCCTGCTCAGCACTACCAATCTCAGCCTCAGCAATTTTCTTTCTATGATTAATCCCAGCGCGGAACATTATTAATGAAGCAATTATTGCAATTACTATACCTATTGCCAATCCAATTACAATTCCAATACCTGTAGTAATAGCACACACCTCCTCTATATTCAGTTTTCAATGTCCATTTGCTATTTATTGAAAGTAGGTATTTTCAACTAAATTCAATTGTAAGCTTTTTTAATTTTTATGTCAAGAATCAAATGCTGTGCACCATACGAAGAATTATTGTTCTTTATTACGAATACTCTCGGACATTTGCATTTCCCTCCATTGTTGTTTTGTTATGAGCAACTGCCGGGGCTTGCTGCCTTCATAGCCCCCTATAATTCCCCGCTCTTCCATCTGGTCGATTATTCTTGCTGCCCTGGCATATCCTACTTTGAATTTCCTCTGAACAAGAGACACTGAAGCCTGTCCCGCTTCTACAACCATTTCAATAACCTGTGGAAGCAATTCATCAGTATCATTAAACTTATCTTCAGAAGATTCACTCTCAGTATTTATTTCTTCGATAATGTCATCATCATAATTTACTGACCCCCTGGATTTTAAAAACTCTACTACTCTTTCAACCTCTTTCTCAGACACAAAAGCACCTTGTATTCTTATAGGCTTTGGCTTTCCTACGGGATAATAAAGCATATCTCCTTTACCAAGAAGCTTTTCCGCACCAGCCATATCAAGTATTGTCCGTGAGTCCACCTGCGACGAAACTGCAAAAGATATCCTTGATGGAATATTGGCCTTAATCAAGCCAGTAATAACATCAACGGAAGGTCTCTGGGTTGCTATTACCAAGTGCATACCCGCAGCTCTTGCCATTTGTGCAAGCCTGCATATAGCGTCTTCGACGTCATTAGGTGCTACCATCATCAAATCTGCAAGCTCGTCAATAATTATAACTATTTCCGGCAGTATTCCCTCTTCTCCGTTGGCTTTAAGCAGTTCATTATAGCTTTTCAAATCTCTTACTGATTTATCAGCAAAGAGTTTGTATCTGTTAGTCATTTCCTGTACTGCCCAGTTCAACGCTCCTGCTGCCTTTTTTGGGTCTGTTACAACAGGAATAAGCAGATGGGGAATACCATTATATACTCCCAATTCAACTACCTTTGGATCAATCATCAATAG
>CAZMBD010000200.1:0-259 GCA_964564325.1 uncultured Clostridiaceae bacterium | reverse complement strand
TACCTCATCGGGAGAAGCTTTATATAGCAAGCTTATAATAATACAGTTTATACATACGCTTTTACCGGATCCTGTGGCTCCTGCAATAAGCAGGTGGGGCATTTTTGATATATCCGCAACACTGCAGCCGCCCGTTATATCCTTACCCAGGGCAAATGTCAACTTTGACGGATGTCGTCTAAACTCTGAAGATTCAATAACATCTCTTAGTTGAACAGCTGAAATTTCTTTATTAGGAACTTCTATTCCTATTGCAGCC
>CAZMBD010000199.1:0-2114 GCA_964564325.1 uncultured Clostridiaceae bacterium | reverse complement strand
GGTACGGGGAAAACTGTAACTGCTGTTAGTGATGCGAAAAATGTAGGGGAGAGAACTTTATTTTTAGCACATACTAAGGAATTAGTTTCCCAAGCTAAAGAAACTTTTGATAATATTTGGGAAGATGTGGATACAGGTTTTTATGTGGCAGAAGAAAAGCAAGAAGATGCATATGTAGTTTGTGGCAGTATACAAAGTGTAGCTCAAAACATAGAAAAATTTAAACCTGATGAATTTGGCTATATAATCATAGACGAAGCTCATCATGGTACAGCAAATACATATAGAAAGATACTAGGACATTTCAATCCTAAATTTACATTGGGACTGACAGCTACACCAGATAGAACAGATGGTGAGAATTTACTTGAGCTATTCAAAAATGTGGCCCATAAATTAGATTTGGAAACTGCAGTTGAAATTGGTGAATTAGTGCCGATTAGATGTATTAGAATAAAAACAAATGTAGATTTATCAGATGTACGGATTAATGGAATCAAATATAATTCTCGAGATTTGGAGAGTAAATTGTTTATTCCAGAAAGAAATATGATAATAGTAGATACTTATTTAAAATTCGTAAAAGATAAAAAAACTGTAGTTTTTTGTGCATCGGTAAAACATGCAGAGGAAATAGCCCAATTATTTAGAGAAAATGATATAAAAGCTGAAGCAGTTTCAGGTTCTTTAAAGGATTCTGAAAGGAAAAGAATTTTAAAAGAATATGAATATGGTGATATTGATGTATTATGTGCTTGTGATTTGCTAAACGAAGGTTGGGACAGCCCTAGGACTGAAGTATTATTTATGGCAAGGCCTACTATGTCGAAAACCTTGTATGTGCAACAATTAGGGCGAGGTATGAGATTATATGAAGGAAAAGAATATTTAATGGTGTTCGATTTTATAGATAATGCTAATCTTTTTAATATGCCATATTCCTTGCATAGAATTTTTAATATTGCGGAGTATAGGCCAGGAGAATATGTAGTAGCATCTAAGAAACACAGACAGAAGGATAAGGATTTATATGCAAAAGGCGAAAAGCCATCAGTATATTTGGATTTTCCCATAGATGTAGCAGATTATGAATTAATAAATTTATTTAATTGGCAAGAAGAAGTAAAAGATTTGATTTCTCAAATAGAATTTGTTCGTATGGTAGATGTACAGTCAGAAACTATAGAAAGATATATAAGGGAAGGAAAGATTGAACCAGATTTAGAAGTACCTATAGGTACTAAAAGGACTTTTAAATATTTTACAGAGGAAAAGGTGTATAAATATGCTAAAAAATTTGGTTGGGAATTAATAACTCCAGCTAATATGAAAGATAAGTTTATGGATATGGTGGAAGTAATGGATATGAGCTATTCCTATAAACCTATTTTATTGAAGGCTATGTTTGACCATGTAGATGAAAGAGGAAAAGTAAGAGTTGAAGATATAGTAGATTATTTCATAGATTTCTATGAAGACAGGAGAGAAAAAGGATTACCTATTGAAAAGAAAAATAGTATATATTATAAAGGAGATTATACTAGAAAAGATGTAGAGAGAAACATTTTTTCCAATCCTTTTAAACGATTTGAAGACATGAGATTTATGAAAAGATCTAAAGATATAGAATATGTAGAATTTAATAAGCATATTTTTAAAAAGTTAACAGATGAAGAAATACAGTGGATAATATTACGTTGTGATGAAGGTTTGGATGAATATTATAATAGGGATATTTTTAAGAAATAAATATATTTAGTAGAATAAAAATTTTGTCGTGGACCCCAAGTAGTGCAAAAACCCCTGGGGGTCGACGACAAATTATTTTTTATGGGAAATGTGTTAATAGTAATGGATATAAAGGAAAATGGGAGAAATATGGAGTTGAAAATGCAGAATATTTACATTTGACAGAAAACGAAGGATGTAGTAATATCAATGTATGAAATGGTTACTAGACTACCTATAAGGATTTTTTAATTTTAATGATATATTTACTTATCAAGCTATTCCAATGTTATCAACCTTAATCTCAGGGTATAATATTTATACAAATTTCACGAGGTGATAAAATGTCTAAATACTCCAAACCAAATCCAGAAAAAATAAAAGAA
>CAZMBD010000198.1:0-2130 GCA_964564325.1 uncultured Clostridiaceae bacterium | reverse complement strand
ATGGAAGAAGGATCTTTAAGATGCGATATCAATATAAATGTAGTAGATACAGAAACAGGTGATAGAACTAATATTACAGAGCTAAAGAATCTAAACTCCTTTAGGGCGGCAGTTAAAGCTATGGAATACGAAGAAAAAAGACATAGAGAACTTCTTTCACAAGGTAAAAATACAGTTAAAGAAACTAGAAGATGGGATGAAGTAGAAAACAAAACCATAACTATGCGTAAAAAAGGAGAAGCAGCTGACAATAGATATGCAGTAGATGGAGATTTTCTGCCTATTATAGTAGAGGAAGAATGGGTTGAAGAAATTAGGAAGTCTTTACCTGAATTACCTCATGATAAAAAAGAAAGACTTATTAAAGAATATAATATCCCAGAATATGATGCAGGTGTATTAATTCAATCTAGGGAATTGGCAGATTTCTTCGAAGAAACAGTTAAATATTTTGAAGATGCCAATGAAGTAAGTAATTGGATAATGGGAGATGTACTTAGAAGATTAAATGATTCGGGATTAGAAATAGAGGATTTGAAATTTGGGCCTAAGGATTTAGCTGATTTAATAGATTTAGTAAATGGAGATAAAATTAGTAATAATATAGGTAAAAAAGTTTTAAGAGATATGTTTGAAACAGGAAAATCTCCAGAGAAGATAGTTAAGGAAAAGGGCTTAATTCAAATATCTGATGAAGGAGAATTGGAGAAGATAGTGGATAAAGTACTATCTGAAAATGAACAATCCATTATAGACTATAGAAATGGTAAAGATAGAGCATTAGGTTTTTTAGTAGGCCAAGTAATGAAAGCTACACGTGGCAAGGCTAATCCACAAATGGTAAATCAAATAGTAAGGGAAAAACTAGAATAAGACAGGGGGACGGTTCTCCTGTCTTATTTTTCAAGGGAAAGTGTACCCATGTGTATTAAAACTCTTTGCTTTTTGATATAATATACTTATAATATATAGTATAAATAGCAATAGGGGGGGCTTAAAAGTGGAAATAGGAAAATTACCAAATGATGTGTTGGAAAAAATCGTATTTAATAATATAAAAAATAAGAGGAAAGAAGTATTAGTAGGTTCTGGTATAGGTGAGGATAATGCCATAATAGATTTTGGAGAAGAAGTTTGCATAATGTCTACAGATCCTATTACAGGTGCAACTCAAGATATAGGAAAACTTGCTATACATATTTCTTGCAATGATGTAGCTAGTGGTGGTGCTGAGCCTATAGGGGCACTTCTAACTATATTAGCTCCACCAAATACTACAGAAGAAGATATAAAACTTATTATGAGAGAAGCTGGAGAGGCATCTAAGGAGTTAAATATAGAAATAATGGGTGGTCATACTGAAATTACAGATGCAGTGAATAGAATTGTTATATCTACTACTGTAATCGGGAAACAGAAAAAGGAAAATATGATAGATACAAGTAAAGTTAACGTAGGAGATAAAGTATTAATTACTAAATATGCAGGGATTGAAGGAACATCTATACTTGCAAAGGAATTGGAAGATTATCTAGAGAATAAATTAGACAAGGATAAAATATTAGAAGCGCAAAATATGGGGAAATTAGTTTCTGTAGTGAAAGAAGGAATTATATTAGGTGAAATTGGTGTAAATTATATGCATGATATTACAGAAGGAGGAATATTAGGTGCAGTGTGGGAAGGAGCCATTGCTGTAAATAGAGGCATAAAAATTTATGAAGATTTAATTCCTATAAAAGAAGTTACAAAGGAGATTGCTTCTATATTAGATATAGATCCTTATAGATTGATTTCTAGTGGAAGTATGTTGATAATTGCTAAGGAAGATAAAATTTCAGAAATTCTAAGTAAATTGTCAGAGGAAAATATTAATATAACTGTAATTGGAGAAATAATTGACGAAGGTATTTATATAGATAAAAATGGATTAGTTGAAGAGATATTGCCACCAGGTAGTGATGAGCTATATAAAGCTTTACAAATTTAGTGGGAATATTACATTATCATTACAAAATCTCTAATTCGTTGACATAATAATAGTTTAGATGATATAAATAAAATAGGTAGGTTTATTTAATAGTAAAAGATGTAGAAAGGGGAATTTGTATGAAAAGGAGGAAAATTTTA
>CAZMBD010000197.1:0-2173 GCA_964564325.1 uncultured Clostridiaceae bacterium | reverse complement strand
ATTCGAGTAAAAATCGGATTCCCATTCCTACAATAGTAGCAATCAAATTGAATAAACCTATAAACATTGCAGAACTATTAGGAAATAATTTCGCTTCTGCCTGTCCAATGCTATGGTAAAACATAATTGAAACGACAATTACTAACCAGTTTGCGATTTCCATTCTTATTGGAGTTTCTTTTGTTAAATTTAAGAAAGGAAACATACAGCAAGTTATGAATGCTGAACACATAAATATTCCGCCAATTAATATGCCTTTTTTATTTTTCATTTTGACCTCCTATTATATAAATTATTTTTGCTGCACATTTATCTGCTAAGGTTCATTAATTTATCATAACTCTAGATCGATGCCCTTATCTTTAAAATCCTATCTTTTATTAAATTCATCTACTAAGCTATTTTATATAATAAGTTCCTCAAAATCTCTTATATATTTATCTTTCTTAGAAATTTCATTTTGAGACTTCAACTTTTCCTTGCTCCACTTAAATATATCTTTTATACTTTCTTTTTTATTTACTCTTTCAATCAATCTTTCAATCAATCTTTCATTCTCTTTTTTTAATTCATATATTCTTTTTTTATAGGGATGTAGTTCTTTTTATTTATCCAATACAGGCCAGTTAGCTATTTAAAGTAAATTTTCATAATCCAAACTTGATAATACAACTTTATCTTTTTGAAATAAGAGTTTAGAAGCTTCTATTTCATTTATTTTTTTAATATCATTTTGAAGTGTTTTTTCTTAAATTCCTATGTAGAGGGTTCTTTTTTATCTGAGGGTATACCCCTTTCTAATTCAAAACCTCTTTTAACTACAAAGCTATATTTATCAAACAATTCAAACTAGGTCTAGTGTAATGTACTATTATTATGGGAATTTATTCTATTAAGTAGATAATAATCCGCATCAGTAATGTTATATATAGGATGTAACCCATAGTATATTCCAATGATAAGACACTGTATAAAATATCGTATATCAATTACGATACCTATTTTATCTATACCAAAAGATTCAAGTTTGGAGGACGGCCAATATATAAAGCCTGATAAAAACATCTTCTTTAAAAAAGTTAAATAAAAAAGATACGTTAAAATGAATATCAAGGATATTATAATTACATGTGTACTCTTTTTAATACTACTCTTATTAATTAAACCAATAGGTTTGTTAAGTTTTTTACCTTCCATATAAGGTTTACCTGAAGGTATGCTTGGTTTGCCTAAAAGTATAATATAAAAAGCTAATGCAAAAACTATAGTCCATCGAGCTGTATTTTGGTAAGGATCAATACGATTAGGATATGTTATAAAAGTATCCAACCACCATCCAAAAATAAAATGACCAGAAATTAATACTATTAATAAAAATCTCCTTGATAATTTAATTATTTTTATTGCTCTTTTTCTTTCTTTAAACTCAAGCATCTTATTATAAATAAATAAGGATCTTTCATATTCATCTATAGGAAGTTCCCTTTCTAAAAGTGATTCACAATTAGGGCAAATATATTCGTCATCATAACAATAAAAATTACATTTCTTACAATTCATAGTTGTTCTCCTTTATTAACTTAATATAAATACCCCTAAAATAATTCTAGACCACTCCAGCAGTATTTTTAAAATATTTAATTAAAAAATAAATTAATAACTATTTTTATTCTTGTCCCCTTCTATGAGCTATAATCAGCCTTAAGTTTATCCTTTGATAATTTACCAATATGTAATCCATTAGCCTCTTTTGCTACTTTCTTATACTTTAAGTTTGCACTTTGGCAATTTCTTTCTTTTTCATCAATACAAGCTAAAACATAAAGAATTTCTAGTTCAAATCTCTTACTCATCTTATCTTTTGGATAGGAAGAAAATAATCTTCTACTAGCTTCATAATCACCTTCATAGAAATATTTATTAGCATCTAAAATAGCCCTTAGATGTTCAGCTCTCTTATTTTTTAATGGATATTTACTTGCTTCTTTATACATCTCCCTAGCCTTATCACAATCATCTAAATTATAATAAACTATCATAAGGGAAGTATAATAACCAACTAGGGAATTATTTGTTTTTGGTAGTTGCTTAGGATCTACTTTATCTAAAAACTCCATAGTTTTATTATATTCTCCAAGACTCATATAAGCAAAGGCTAAGTCCATATTTAATA
>CAZMBD010000196.1:0-2218 GCA_964564325.1 uncultured Clostridiaceae bacterium | reverse complement strand
CCTGAGTTTAATTATATATCTAAACTCAGTGTCCGACAAATGGGGGGAAGGTCAGTTAAACCGCCTAGACCCCATATTAGATTTGAATTAAAAATATCTTTCCCTCTACCAATTACAAAACCTTCTTCATTATAGCCAACAAATGATCTATGGTTTGTAATATTATAGTATTTAGGATGGTGAGATAACTCTTCCGGTGTCATTTCTATACCTTTATTTATTATATTACCAAAAGCTCTCTGGGAAAACGAAGTCCCATATCTATAGAAATATGTTCCGGTTCCTCCAAATATTATATCATCCTTATCTGGTAAAGTAGATATAGTATTTGCAACAGTCATTGCTTTTTTATTTACATATGCTCTATCATTAATATGAGTTTTAATTTCAATAGTGTTATTTGCTATTGCTTCATATTGAACTTTTAATACAACAAAATCATCAAATTCTCTAAAACTAACTCCTTCATATATTTCCTTCCAGTAATTAGGTATCTCAAAACTATAATTAAGTAACGAAAAATCATATTTAGATGGAGCCAAATTTAATTCCTGATTAAAATCATATTGTTCTGGTACATTCCCTGTCGGATCAATATACCTCAATGGATTATTTACTACATACAGATATAGATTCTGAGACTGTGGATTAGCTAATTCCCCAGGATAAGTGTCCTCAGTAATAAACCTGCCTATTGATGGATCATAATATCTTGCTCCATAGTAATATAAACCTATAGATACTACTTCTTTCTGGCCAGTGTATTTATAACCATCAGCTTCCCTATCCAATACTTCAACCTGGCCAACTCCAGGCAAGTCTCCACCAAATGGCATATAATCCTGATCCATCACTATCTTACCAGCACCATCTGTCATCAGTCTTGTTGACCCTAAATTATCATGGTGGAAATATGATATGCTTTCTACTTGCAAAACTTAAATAAGGCGGTTTTAATATCAACCGCCTTATGGGATTAGTAATATCCTTCTAAATAATTTCTATATTCGTTATCCTTATATAATTCCTGGATAATATCAACAACTGCCTTGTTATTCCTGATTAAATTTTTATTCTCTATTTCAAAAGCAAAAATATCTACTAATTCTTTTTTTAAATCATTATCTGTACCATATGCAATATCTTTTAACTCCTGTAAGTAATCCTTCTCCCCTTCAAAATAATTTATTAAATATTTTCGCAGTAATAGTTCCTTATCTGTTAATTTTTTTCCATTATATATTGTATATATCTTTCTTTGAATTTCTTTTTGATCTGCGCTTTCTTGAAAATATATTTTGAATAATGATAGATAAATAGATTTTATTTCCCTTAAATTATTATTTTTCGCCAATTCCATCTCTAAAAAATCGACTGTTTTAATTGTACCAATGTATCCCATAAGCCCTATGATAGCTGATCTAAGTAAGGAATCTTCTGTACGATTATAATAATCTATTATTAAGTCTAGCTGCTCTACCATTCTATATTTTGTAAATAAAAATATTATATCTACTTGGGCTCCTTGTAGTAAAAAATGATCAGTATCTAACATCAACACCTTTTCTAAAAATTCTATTTGACTTAAATCTTCATTATTAACTATTTGATATGCTTTAATAGCCAGTCTTTCAGGTTTATAAACTTTAATATAATAGATGGTTCCAAATACTATTATACATACAGATACCACAACTATTATAATCCTAAATTTTTTATTTCCCTTCATAAAACCCACTTGGATTATACCCCATTTCTTCAATTATTTTTTTATTTTTTTCATATATGGGTGTTTTCATCCATATCACTACAGAATAAAATACATTTTCACTAGCTAATTCAGCAGCCATTGTATGACCTGCCAGACTAAATATTTTATAAGCATCAGAATATGCATGGTATATATAGGGATTAAAATTTGCTACTATATTATCCTCTAGTTTATTAACATCCTCTAAAGTTACATTAAATTGTATGTATTTCTTAAAAGTCGATTTACCAGCATATTTACTACCATATTCTAAGGTCATCATCTTAGGAACATCTTTTATTATTGCCCGTACGTCCTCCATATAATTTTTTTGGTTATATGCCCTTGTTTTATTACTAAGAAGAGTGTTCATAAGCACTGTATATTTATAATTAATTAAATCTTTATTTAACTTATATAAACCAGTACTAACATCATAACCTTTTTTCCCAATATCATAAAGATCTT
>CAZMBD010000195.1:0-2244 GCA_964564325.1 uncultured Clostridiaceae bacterium | reverse complement strand
AAATGCAGATGTAAATGGAAGGCTCTGCACACCTATGGGAACAAACCAAGGAAGTATGAATATACTACGAAAATCAAACATAGTAAATCTATCCCACATACAAGAAAATCCAAATATATTAAAGCAACCAATAAGAATTAAAATAGCATAAATGTAAACTGATAGATCATTAGATCTTACAGTATAGGGGTGAATTGGACACACCATGTTGTTTACAACTGAATCCTGCGATTTTAATCGTGGGAGGTTCAATAACATACTATTATTGTACATTAAGATTGTTAAATTTTAGAGGAATAAATAATAGAAGTGTAAAAGTTAGTAAGTTAGTGCTTGGCACCAACATTTAAAAAGGTGGCAAACAAAACGTCCCTTTGCCACCAATTCTCCAATTATTTTAGCATTAATTTTTCTAATTCCAATGGCTTAATATGTTTACCATCTTTATAAGCTCTCATACTGCCACCAGATATTTCATCTATTAGAGCGATTTTACCATCTTCGCCTATTTTACCAAATTCTAATTTAATATCATAAAGTTCAATATCTTTTTTAGCTAATTCTTCTTTGATTATATTGCATATTTTTTTAGTAAGTTCTTTTAGCACATCATATTCACCAGGCTCTAGTATGTTTAGCATATATAGTGCATCTTCTGTAATAGGTGGATCATTTCTTTCATCGTCTTTTAATGTGATTTCTACAAAGGCATCTAATTTTTGGCCTTCTTCTGCATATAATCCATATCTACGGGTAAAGCTTCCTACTGCTCGGTAACGACAGATAAATTCTAGTCCATGACCAAACATTTTAGCAGGTTCTACAGTCATAGTTCCTTTTTCTACATCTGCTTCTATATAATGAGTAGGTATTCCTTCCTTTTCTAATATTTCAAAGAAATATTTTGTAAGTCTAAGAGCAGATTGACCTGCACCTTCCATAGTTAATCCAACGGCATTGGCACCTGGATTAAATACTCCATCTTCACCTGTTACATCGTCTTTAAATTTAAAAAGATATTTTCCATTTTCTAATTCATATACATCCTTAGTTTTTCCTTTAGTTACTAATTTCATATGCATCCACTCCTTTTATTAATTTTAATTTTCCTCTAAATTTTCTTTTTTTAACTTATTTAAAATTCTTTTTATATCTTCATCTATAAATCTATGTTCTACCTCTTCCACATTAAAACCTACGATTTTAAAGGCTAATTGCGTAAATAGGCCTCCTCCAATAGCCATAATTAAAGTACCTATTCCTATACTACCATTTAGTAAATATCCTGCAAGTAATGCCAAAGATTCTATAGAAACTTTCACAAATCCTACAGGTTTTTTTGTTTTTTTAGTTAAGGCTATCATTAATCCATCTCTAGGACCTGAGCCAAGGCCTACACTAATATAAAGATAAATTCCAAAGCCTAATATAAATAAGCCCAATAATATCATTATAATAGAAGGGATAAATTCTTCAAATTTTGGTATTAAATTATTTAGCATTAGAAAATCAATAAATACTCCAAGAAATATCATATTAGATAAAGTTCCCCAGCCAACTCTTTCTCCCATTATGGTATCTAATATAACAATAATAATACCTAAAAGTATATATATTTTTCCAATAGTTAGACCTGTTAAATTAGCCAGGCCTTGATGGAAAGTATCCCAAGGGGATAGACCTAAGTTTGCATTTATGGTCATAACAATACCTATAGCACATACAAAAAGACCTATATACAATCTTAGTAAAGTTGAAACAACCTTTTTCATAAAGACTCTCCTTCCCAATATAAAACTTTCGTATATAACTATATCACTTTAAGGCATTTAAGGGAACTATTTTTTTAAAAATGTTATTTAATATAAGGTGCTGGGTATCTTATATTTAGACATAAGAAATTTAAGGAGGATATTCATGAAAAAACTTAGTAGGATTACAATTATGATATTAATACTATCCATATTATTAGTTGGATGTGGAAATAATAAAGAGAAAGTTAATGAAAATGGGAAATTAAATATAGTAGTCACCACTACTATAATTGGAGATGCTGTAAGAGCAATTGGTGGGGATAATGTAAATTTAGAAGTATTAATGGGGCCAGGAATTGATCCTCATTTATATAAGGCTAGCGCAGGAGATATGAATAAAATGAAAAATGCGGATTTAATAATTTATAATTTATGAATTTGCCAAGAACACCCGCGACTTCAGTCATGGGATGAATTGGCAAAGGTTTAA
>CAZMBD010000194.1:0-2279 GCA_964564325.1 uncultured Clostridiaceae bacterium | reverse complement strand
CCCAGCCTTCCAAGCTGGTTGCGAGGGTTCGATTCCCTTCACCCGCTCCATTAAACTTAAAATGGCGGCATAGCCAAGTGGTAAGGCATAAGCAGAGAACCAAAATTGTGTATTTCAATTTTGTGTGAATCGCTTAGTCGGAGCCGCTAGAAAAGCAGCTATGTCTTTATATTCATAAAAGTTAAAATGGCGGCATAGCCAAGTGGTAAGGCAGAGGTCTGCAAAACCTTTATTCCCCAGTTCAAATCTGGGTGCCGCCTCCAAAATGTATTATATAAAATTATATATGTACCTATAGCTCAATTGGATAGAGTGCCTGACTACGAATCAGGAGGTTGGGGGTTCGATCCCTCCTAGGTACGCCATAGTGAAACTCTGTAATCATCGGGATTATAGAGTTTTTTATTTTTACTTCTCAATTGTTTGTAGATAATAATATAAATATTCTAACATTTTATACGTTGACATTTACATTTTTTTATGTTAATCTAAATATAATCAAGATAAAAAATACAAAAAAGGTAAAATTATAAAGGCTTTTGTAATTATCACCATTAGATGCAGGTATTGCTACTATTATACGGGGGGTAATAGAAGTGGGAAAAATTTATTTAGTAAATATATTTGTGGTTTTATATTTTTTATATAGAGTATATAAAAACTATAAGAGTGGATATAAAAATTATATAGAATTATCTTTAATTATAGGAGCAGTTTTAGCATGGCTAGGTAATCAATTTTTCCCAGAAAGTTTTGTTGCACTTGTATTACAGTTGGTATTTTTAGGGATGCTTTCAAGATATTTTTATAAAAGTAATTATGTTGAATGATTAGTTATAATGATAGATATACATAAGTTGGCATTTACATTTTGGTACAAGAGTAGGATATTCTAAATTAAGCCCTTGTAATCCTTAGGATTACAAGGGCTTAATTATTTAAAAAAACTTAAAATCACTTTATCAGTTCCATAAGACATTATATATAATTCGTTATTTCATTTATTAATTTTTCTTTATCTTGTGGTAATGTGCCTTTTATTTTAATTATATTTGTTGGATGTGTTGTATCGAAGATCATAGATTGTTTAGGCTTAAGATTTTTTAAAAGTGTCTTTATTTCTATTAATCGTTCTTTTCTATATGGAGGAATAAAATCACCTCTTTTTACCATATTGTCTAATTCTGTTCCGTGAAAGATGGTTAAATTCATGGTAATAACTTTATTTGTTATAAAATTATTTATCATTTTAGCAGTTGCAATTGCGTTATTTACTGATTCACCTTTGCCAGCTATTCCATACATAATAATAGAATTAAATGGTATTTTTGCTTCATTGAGTTTCTTTGCTTGTTCAATTGCTTCACTTACTGTATGACTTTTATTCATCAATTTTAGTATATCATCTTTACCTGTTTCAAAACCAATATAGAGCAGTCTAAGCCCAGCATCATGAAGAATGGATAGCTCTTCGATTGAATATTTGGCAAGATTTTTTATGGATGCATATGAGGTTACACATGCACAATAAGGTAAATACCGATGTATAATATCTAGTAATTGTTTCATCTTATCAAATCCTATGGCCATAGGATCTGCACCTGTTAAAAATATTTTTTCAGTATAAAGGTATCCATTTAGCAATTGCATTTCTATATCTGAAAATGGAATTTCAGTGTATTTATCGTCTTTATACATGGAACAAAATGCACATTTATTATATGAACATCCTGATGTTACTGGTAGTAAAACAGTATTCATTTCGTCCTGTGGATAAAAAACTGTATCATTTTTATACATATCTATATATAAATCCTCCTATATACCATATTTATTTTAGTGTATCACTCAATTATTATATGGTCAATGAAATAGAGAAGAAAATTGAGCTTATTAAAGTATTGTATAGTGATTTAAAGGTCACAAAACCAATTAAGGAAAGGGCCAATTTACTAATAAAGATTACTATGATAAAATAATAATATTGGAATTCATAACATAAACTCACATTCAGGAGGTGAAACTATGTTTAATCCCCATGATTATGCTTTTCAAATAGAAGTAACAACAAAGGCAGTATTTAATTGTGACAAATATGAATTAGTATGCATATCAAATGCAAATTTTATAGAAAAACAACCATTTGTAGCTATGGCATTTGTATTAGGTAATTTTTACAATAAAGTAGATAGTAGTTTTAAGGCTGAAATAGATGAATTTTTCCAAAAATATTGTTTAGAAATGGACAAAAGTATATCGGAAATTGGAGAGAAAAAAAT
>CAZMBD010000193.1:0-2301 GCA_964564325.1 uncultured Clostridiaceae bacterium | reverse complement strand
CTTGTTCTCCAGGAGATGATGAGCAGGCTACCATCAATACCATGGATAAGATTATCAATAAAAATAAATACCTCTTGTTTGGTTTAAGCATAAAATCCCTCCTAATATTTTTAATTTCATTTTCCCTAATTTCATTTAAGTTCATCTCTTTATGCTTCCATTGTATTCTACCATTTTCTTCGCCAAAATATATTGCTGCAGCATAGCTTGTTAAATATTTTTTTCAACCCAAGTTCTTAACGAATCATCATCTACAACTATATACTTACCTTTTTTTGTTCCTTCATAATTATCTATAAAATGGCTATCTTTTAAAAATTTAATTATATTAATAACTACATGATATGACACAGTATATTTAGTATTATTTAGAATTAATTCTTCATATTTATCAGCTATCCTCCTTGGCTCAATATAGTTAGTACCGTATTCTTCATTCCTATTTATTATACTGTATACTATAGATTTAAATAATGACTTGTCCATTGATACACTAGCATATTCCCTTGGCAACTTGATATTATTAGATAAATCATCCTTTTCAATTTTTACTTCTCTATCCTCTCTGTCCTTATCACTTCTCTTTAGCTTAACTTTCAAATCATCTTCCTTATATCCTAAAATTTCTAATATATCCAAGCAGAGACTATATATTGTATTTGCACTAGCATTAGTCATTACGTATAGTCCAAAAGATGTTTTCTTATAATAAGCTTCATCTATTTGATTTTTATCATATGTAATATATAATCTTTTACGTCCTTTAAAATCCTTATTATATACTAGCCTATTAATTAGTTCTTTATCTATCTTATATAATTCTTCAATAAGAATAAATAAAATATCCCTCCAAAATTTAACCTTATATCTTTTTCCAAATAGCAGTATTTCTTCAGGGGATGTATTGCTCCAATCCTCTAAATAATCATACTCATCATTATTATCAACTTCCTTCTTATTATCATCTCCTATAACTATAGAAATATATTCGTCCTTAATGCTTTCAATCTTTTCTATTAACTTTTCTATATCGTCACACTTTTTCCTATATTCATCAATTTCTTCAAATCTATCTTTTTCAATACGTTTAATTAACTCTTCTTTTAATAATTTCCTATGCTGACTCATATCTTCTTGTATCCAACTAAAATCCTCTTTAACTATTTTATAAATATCATCAATATTATTCCTATCTGGCACTTTCTCACCTCCTCATAAGTTTCATCTCTACCCCACATAGTCCATTCCATTTTACAATTCTTACGTGCCCTCACTATAAATACATCATCCCCTAAAAGTGCTTTTCCTGCCTCAGCTTCTTCAAATAATTCATGACTAGGGTAACCATATAGTATTTCCAAAACATTTTTATATTCGACAAAATTCGGGTTGTATCGGGTGCCTTTTTATTTGCTAATTCTGTGAAGGTTTTCCTTTGGATTTTGTGTTGATTTTATACATATGTTTTCTGTCTCCTCTATAAAATAATATGACTAAAAGTTTCCTTCTTTATTGACTGGATATTTAATTGAATTTTTCTTTATTTTTTCTTCTATAGCAGTAGATATGTCTATATCCAATTGATTTGCTAAAGATAAACAATACACCATTACATCTGCTAATTCTTCTTCTAGATGTGTAGCCTCTGAAGAACTCATAATATCCCATGATTCTTTTTCATTTAGCCATTGGAAAATTTCCATTAGTTCACTAGATTTTATGGCTATATTCATAGATAAATTTCTTGGATTATGAAATTCTTCCCAGTTTATTTCTTGTACGAATTTTGATACTTGATTTTTGAGTTCTTGTATGTTTGTGTTTTGATCAGTCATGTGATTGGTCTCCTTTATTATATTAATGCATTCGACAAAATTCGGGTGGTACCAAATAACAATTTTTTAAAAATGAATATTATACTTAAATATAATATACTTATCTATTCCAAATCTGTACCTTTTATATTTTCTTTTAGATAATTATTAGTTTTATAAATAACATATCCAGTGACAAAAATATTAAACACAACAAATAGACTTAGTATACCTATAACAATACTAACTCCTTTTTTGCCAGTTACTTTAAAATAAATAATGCCACATATTATCCCAGCTAATACTAATAAAAATAAAAATATAATCGATAAAATATTACTTTGATTTGAGATACCTGTAAAAAATAAAATAACATCAAATACCATTATTATATATAAATATTTTTTAAGTCCATTAAGTTTATTGATTTTTTCTCTATCATAGTAATTTTCAGACATACTAATACACCCCTTTCTTATTATGAAAC
>CAZMBD010000192.1:0-2317 GCA_964564325.1 uncultured Clostridiaceae bacterium | reverse complement strand
AATACCAAGTCTTACCAGTGTCTATATTTATATTATACCCTAATTGAGTAAAGTAGAAGTTACAAAGAAATTAAGATTTCTGGTGGGAAAAATGTGATTTAGCATCATATTTTTGTAGCCTTAACCTATCTACAACAAGACTTTTATCATCATTTACCATTCTACAAAACCTATTCAAATATATCATACATATTCTATTGCTATATCTCTAAAATCCTCTATATCTTTTAGATTGTTATTTAATATATCATATACTATTTCTCTATCTAAATTTATATAATCATGAACTAATATATTTCTAAATCCCGCCATATTAGATAAGTTTTCTTTCAAATTATTGTCTATTATTTTGTTTTCAAATAAAATTTCAAATATCTCCTTGTTACTGCTTGGCTTTCTATATCCCATATCAGAAATAATGTGATTTGCAATATCAATAGCACATTCTATTGATAGATGCAAAAATCTTTCAGTGGAACCATATATCATTGGATCAAATAAGTATTCCTCCTTAGGGTATTTACACATTTCGTACAAAAACTCAATATACTCATCTAATTTACTTATTCTAGATAAAACAATCTCTCTTCTTACCATAGTTACACACCCCTACTTCCAGAACCTAACATTTGTTCATTATAATAATTACTATAATACTGAAAATCGAAATACTCCCTAAGTACTAAAGACTCAAAGGAAATTCTATCATCGCTATCCTTAATAACTATTCCTTCATATATGATTTTATATTTCAAAAATACAGAATTTATATTTAGAAACACAATATCTACATCCTTTTTAAATATAGATTTACCTAATTCTATTAAATTACCTCTCATAAATACTTCTGATTTTTTATTAATTCCTGTTAAGTCTGGCATAATAGCAATATCTATATCACTATTTTCATTTTGTTCTCCCCGTGCATAAGAACCAAAAATATAAGCAAAATTTATCTTACAAATCTTCTCCGCTTCCTCTAAAAATATATTAATTTTCCCTTTTAACATCTCATCCATAAACTCACCTAACTTTTTTAAATTAACCGTTTCTCCTATAGCTTTATTATATCACAAATACTCACCATAGCCTTCTTTCTCCATATCTTCTTTTTTAATAAATCTCAAAGTTGCACTATTGATACAGTATCTTAGTCCACCTTTATCCTTTGGACCATCAGGAAACACATGACCTAAATGAGAATCTCCATACTTACTTCTAACTTCTGTCCTGATCATGCCATGGGATTTGTCTAGTTTTTCTACTATATTTTCTTCCTCTATGGGTTTAGTAAAACTAGGCCAGCCACAACCTGCATCGTATTTGTCCTTAGATGAAAATAGTGGTTCTCCTGTGACTATATCTACATATATGCCTTCCTCATCATGATTCCAGTATTCGTTATGGAAGGGCATTTCTGTAGCATTTTCTTGAGTTACTTTGTATTGGATTGGGTTTAGCTTTTCTTTTATTTTTTCTGGATTTGGTTTGGAGTATTTAGACATTTTATCACCTCGTAGGTATTGTATATGGGTATTATACCCAAGTGGGATAATTTATAAAAATGAAATATTTTTCTGATAAATATAGTTTCATAGCCTCATAAACCTCTGGATCAATATGTGTACTGGCATTATTATATATAATCCTCATCTTTTAATAAAGAATTAAATAGCTTTTCAAAATTTCCTTTATAATTATAAAGATCTATAAGTAATTTTGCTCCTCTATCTAAATGTTTTTTTGTATAATCTGGGAAATATTCATCATCTGTCAAATGTCTCCCAACATTTTGTTCCATTAAACATTTAAATACAGAATCATATTGAGCCATTATAGTTTGTCTATTTAGTTCTAATCCGTCTGTATCCATAGTTTCACACTCTTCTATAGGCTCTTCTTCTCTTAAAGATAGTGCAATAGCAAGCTTTGATAATGCAAAAGGCTTTAAATTTGTTCTATTACCTAAGCTCTCAAAAATATCTTTTGTTTCTTTTGATGTCTTAAGTCTGTATCCCATAAATTCACCCCATAAAAATATCCTTCATTTACAATAGTCTTTCTTTCTTCAGCATTATACTCTAATAAATATTCTTTAGAAATATATGGTTTTAGTGTTGTATAAAGTTCTTCATCTATTTCTGTATTTGTAGAAAACACAATAACTTGCTCGCTTATTTCAGTAAAATAATTAATAGAAATAGCTATCCTATGTTTTTCATCTATCCTTCCATAAGGTGTATCAATAACAAAAGGAAGATTAACCTTTGATGTTTTAATTAAAGCCCAATATAAACAAAGTATATATATTTGTTTT
>CAZMBD010000191.1:0-2341 GCA_964564325.1 uncultured Clostridiaceae bacterium | reverse complement strand
TATCTATAAGTTTATTTTCAATGGAAGGTATATCCATACCACCAATCATAAAAAAAACCTTATTTTTTGTACCTGATAAGTCACTAGGGTCTATTCTGTCTATTAACAATATTTTGTTCATAATAATATCTCCTTTAATTTTTTGTCATAATTTCCCACAAAACAGATTTTAAACCATTTACTGCCACCTCTCCTCTATAATAATCATCTATATCTTTCTTTACCCATTTTTTATATATTATTCACATTTTTAAATAATTTTTTTAAAAATGAAGATGTCAAGATTATTAAATTTTCCTAGTATTAATTATATCTATAGAAATTATTTTATCATAGATATTTATAATTTTAAACTCCATTTAGTAAGTTATATAATTGTATATGAACTAATAAATAAAAGGAGGATTTATCTATGAATGATAAGCGTAAGATGTTTATTTATGGGGGAATAATAGGGCTTATTGGTGCCATATTGCTAAAATTTGGCAATCCTGGAAACATGGGTATATGCGTAGCATGTTTTTATAGGGATATTGCTGGAGCATTGGGCCTACACAGAGCCCCAGTTGTTCAGTATTTAAGACCTGAGATTATGGGTTTTATACTTGGTGCCTTTATTGTCTCTGTAATGAAAGGGGATTTTAAATCTAGAGGAGGTTCATCTCCATTAATTAGATTTTTCCTAGGTTTCTTTTTAGTAATTGGTGCATTAGTATTTTTAGGTTGTCCACTTAGAATGATTCTGAGACTTGCCAATGGAGATTTAAATGCACTAACTGCATTGCTAGGATATTTAATTGGAATATTTATAGGAATTCAATTCTTAAAAAAAGGTTATACATTAGGACCTGCTGTAAAGCAACCTAAAATTTCAGGATTTATAATGCCAGTAATAGCTATAGCACTATTAATTCTTTTAATTGTTAAACCAGATTTTATATTTTTCTCTGAAGAAGGTCCTGGTTCCATGAGAGCTCCAGTTTTACTATCTTTAATCTTAGGAATGGTAGTAGGTATTGTACTTCAAAGAAGTAGAATTTGTACTGCTGGTGCCTTTAGGGATATGATATTAATTAAAGATAGCCATTTCCTATGGGGTATCATCGGCATATTTGTAGTAAATCTTATAGCAAATTTAATATTGAATTTTGAATCCTTCCATATAGGATTTGCAAATCAACCAGTAGCTCATGCAGATCATCTATGGAATATTATAGGAATGATATTAACTGGAATATGTTCAGTATTATTAGGAGGCTGTCCTGTAAGACAGACTATACTTGCCAGCGAAGGAGATGCAGATGCTGGAATAACTATTTTAGGTATTACTGTAGGTGCAGCTTTTGCCCACAATTTTGGTTTAGCTTCTAGTCCAGATGGAGTTACTAGCAATGGAAAAATTGCAGTTATTATTGGAATAATTGTAGTTTTAATAATGGCTAGCTCTGTTGTAAAAGAAGCTAGTAGAAAATCCAAAAAGAAAGAAGGTGCAATTTAATGGCTAAAACTATAGATGCAAGAGGTAGATCTTGTCCAGAACCAGTAATTATGACTAAAAATGCTATTGATTCAAATCCTAATGAACCAATAAAAGTAATAGTAAATGCCTATGTAGCTGTAGAAAACATTAGTAGATTTGTTAAAAATAAGGGATATAAAGTAGATGTAGAAGAAAACGGAGACGAATATACTTTAAACATTAGAAAATAGGTGAAAATATGGAAGATTATTGTGTAGTAACGTTTCAAATAACACAACATGCCTTAATCTTTGAAAAAAACATGAAAGAATTAGGCTATGCTGTGAAATTAATGCCAGTACCTAGACAGATTAGTTCTAGCTGTGGAACTGCTGCTAGAATTGATTGTGATAAGAAACAAGAAATACTAGATATATGCAAAGATAAAGATCTTCCTATTGAAGATTTCCATAAAATTAAGCATAAAAAATCTTGGTTTTAATCTTGGATTACATTATTAAAATATTGTTGAATTTTTTTAAATTCTTCAAATGCTAGGGACAGGTACTTTCGTTTGAAAATCAAACGAAAGTACCTGTCCCCCTTGTTTGTTATAATTTCAAACGTTAGGGACAGTCCCTAACGTTTGATTATGTATTTCTAAAAAGGTTCTTATCTATGCAAAGAAATCTCTCAAACTGTCCCTAACGTTCAACTATCTCTTTAACCCTAGTAGGTTTTCCCGTAAGCACAACTATTCTATCCCCTAACTTTTCTGCCTCTTCCATATCATGGGTAACCATTATACAAGTTCTATTTTCTGCTGCCATTAATTCTTCAAAAAAATCCATTACAATTTGTTTATTATCCATATCTAAAGAT
>CAZMBD010000190.1:0-2356 GCA_964564325.1 uncultured Clostridiaceae bacterium | reverse complement strand
TGCAAGAAAAAATTGGCACCATGGATGAAAAAATCGGCATAATGGATGAAAAAATTGGCACCATGGATGAAAAAATCGGCACCATGGATGAAAAAATTGGCACCATGGATGAAAAAATCGGCATAATGGATGAAAAAATCGGCACCATGGATGAAAAAATCGACAACATGGACGATAAAATCGACAACAACCATAAGGAAGTAATAGAACGACTAGATAATGTTGAAGAACGATTAACTAAATTAGAAAATAATCAAGATGCTATTAGGAGATTTATGATGGAAAGTGATTCATCCTTTAGGAAAAGCGAAGAGGCTTATAGAGTAATACAAGACATTAAGAATGTATTTGTAAAGGAAGATTAATATAAAAAACCATAATATTAGCAGCTGTTAGTATTATGGTTTTTTAAAATATTGTAATATGTCCAAAAAAATGCTAACATATCAATATTAAAATTTCAAGTGGAGGGATAAATATGAGAGCAATAATGGAATCGCTATTTGATATAGTTTATCTAATTTTTGTAACGTCAATAGGGATTTATTTAATTGTAAAGAATAATAAAGAAACCAATTCAAGATTATTTGGTATTATGGCTGTTGTGCTTGGCCTTGGGGATGCATTTCATTTAGTACCAAGAATACTTGCTCTAAATGTTACCAATGGATTTAGAGTGTATCAAAATGCTTTGGGTATTGGTAAAGCCATTACATCTATTACAATGACCGTATTTTATATAATTCTGTATTACATTTATAAAAACAGATATAATACTTCTAATAAAATCTTAGATATTATTATTTGGGTACTTGGAATTATACGAATAATTATAGGCCTTTTACCACAAAATCAATGGACAGCTAAAATTCAACCATTAGATTGGGCTATTTATAGAAATATACCATTTGCACTTATGGGCATTATTTTGATTGTACTATTTTATAAAAAGGCAATAGAGCATGACGATAAAAACTTTAAACACATGTGGCTAGCAATCACTTTATCTTTTGGTTTCTATATCCCCGTAGTTTTATGGGGCGATTTAAATCCTGCCATTGGTCTTTTAATGATACCAAAAACCTTGGCTTATGTTTGGGTAGTTTTAATGGGTTATAAAGATTATAAAGTAGGTAGGTGATAGTATGAAGATATTACATACTTTGGCACAATTGCCAGCAGAGACAGGCTCAGGAGTATATTATTCAAATCTTGTAGAAGGTTTTAAAAAATATAATTATGAACAAAAAGCTATTTTTGGATATCAAGATGAATACATATGGGATATCTTAGATAGAAAAGATCAATATCTTGTAGCTTTTAAAAGCGAGGAACTACCCTTTCCTATAGTTGGAATGAGTAATGTTATGCCTTATGAAAATACATTATATTCATCTATGACTGAGGAAATGCTAGAAGTTTATAGAGAAGTTTTTAGAAGAAAACTAGAAGAAATAAAGAAAGATTTCATTCCTGATATTATATTTGCACATCATTTATGGATTTTAACTTCTTTAGTTAAGGAAGTATTTCCATATACAAAAATTATTGGGGTATGTCATAATACAGATCTTAGACAAGCTAAGATGAATCCACATCTTAAAGATAAATATGTAGATAGGATACATGAGCTAGATTATGTATTTTCAGCTTCTGAAGATCAAAAAGATGAAATAGTAAAGGAATATGATATAGATAGAAATAAGATAATAGCAGTAGGGGGAGGGTATGATCATAATATTTTCTATCCTCCAGAGAAAAAGAAATATGCCGATAAAATTAGGCTTGTATTTTGTGGAAAAATAGACCCATCTAAAGGAATTTATGAACTTATAGAAGTGTATAAGTCTTTGGAGATGGAGGATATAACTTTAGATATTATAGGAAATCCTAATGAAGAAAATAAAAAGAAAATAGAAGAATATATTAAAGATGATAGTAATATAAGGCTATATAATGTAGAAAATCAGATAGCCTTAGGGGATGAATTAAGAAAAAAGGATATATATCTTATGCCTTCTTACTATGAAGGTTTAGGGCTTATGGCTATAGAGAGTTTAGCTTGTGGGCTATATGTAGTAACTACGGAAATACCAGCTTTAATGACTTTTCTAGGAGAAGAAATAAAAGAATCTGGCATAATTAAATATGTTCCACTTCCTCAGATATATGATGTAGATAAACCAATTAAGGAAGATTTACCAGAGTTTAAGGAAAATCTAAAAAAGGCCATATTAATTCAAATTGAAAAAGTGAGAGAGAGGGAAGAATTCCCTAAAGAAATGCAGGATAAGATAAGATCTTTTTCTTGGGAAAGATTAGTTCACAATATGAATAATATATTATGACAATGAGA
>CAZMBD010000189.1:0-2373 GCA_964564325.1 uncultured Clostridiaceae bacterium | reverse complement strand
TAATACCTATCATTACAAATAATTCCTATAATTTTATATTTTTTGAAGATTACTTCTTTCTAATAATTCTTCATATAAATTATAATCTTTATTACTAAATAAAATATAGTATACTTCTTCTATATCTCCTTCTTTATCAATAAAATTCATTGTTGCCTTAAGTGCAATTTCACTAGCTTCTTTTTTAGGATAATTGTATACTCCAGTAGATATAGATGGAAAAGCTATGGTTTTTAATTTATATTCTTTAGCTAATTTTAAAGAATTATAATAAGCATTGTAAAGTAATTTATCTTCTCCTTTTGTTCCGTCCTTATATATTGGTCCCACTGTATGGATTACATATTTACTAGGCATATTACCGGCAGTAGTAATTCTAGCTTCTCCTGTCGGGCAACCACCAATTTTTTTGCACTGCTCTAATATATCTGGTCCACCAGCCCTATGTATAGCACCATCTACGCCTCCACCACCTAATAAAGTATTATTAGCTGCATTTACAATAGCATCTGTTTCTATTTTTGTAATATCTCCTTCAATTATCCCTATTTTTGTATCTTTATACTTATACATAAATAATACACTCCTTTATAACATTAACTTCAATTCAATATTCATTTTAATTAAATTGAATTATTTTTGATAAAACTGGCCAGATATCCTCTGTTTCAAATCCTTTTCTCCAAGATGCTATTCCTATCAGATCATATTTATTTACTAAAGTAGATTTTAATTTAATAGAATTGCTATCTTCTAGCCAAATTTTATAGACTATATCTTCAATTTTTACTTCACCATAATATTGACCACTTTTTTCATCCCATTCTAGCTTTATATTATTGTCTTCTATAAATTCATTGGCCTTTCCCATAGATAGAGCTTGAGAAGATATTTTTTCTCCATCTTCGTCCTCTTCTATTTTCCATAATCTAGTGTAAAAAGGTATACTTAATATAAGCTTATCTTTAGGAATCTCTTCTAATACCCTTATAATACTATCTTCAACCCAACCATACTCTGCAACTGAACCTGCCACTGGACTAGTAGCCCAATGCTGATCGTAGGCCATAAGCATCATATAATCTACAGTTTTAGATAATTCATATCTATCATAACACAAAGACCAATTCTCAGAAGTAGAAATAGGTGAAATATCCATAGATACTATCATATTCATTTCTCTAAAAATTGGATATAGTTCCCTTACAAATTGAGTCAATAAATCCTTATCTTTCATGTGAATATTTTCAAAATCTATATTTATTCCATCTACCTGATATCTATTATAAATACTTGCAATTTCTTTTATTAATTTTTCTCTTGTCATGCTACTGGATAATAATTCATAGGTTAAATCAGGATCAAAACTATTATCAATTAATGGCCAAACTTCATATCCTAGGGCTTGATATTCTTCTACATACCCAAAATTGCCTTTATCAAATATATTTCCATTCTCATCTATAATTGAAAACCATGTTGGAGATAATATATTTATACCATCAATATATTCTACATCATCTATTTCAGTCATTTTCCCATAAGTATAATCCCATGTTAAATTTATTTTTCTACCGTTTTCCTGGAAATTTTCTTTAGAAACTTTACTAGATTTCTCATTGTTTTTTCTATGATCTATTTTAATATACTTTTTTTCCATATAACCTACAATTCCATTTTCCGTCCTTATTTTATACCAATCCTCATACTCTTCAAATACTAAAATCTTAGTTTCAAAGGGCACATCTTTTAATATAATAGGTGATTTTTTATTAAAATTAAATCTTATGTTTCCATCTTCTTCTATTATTTGTCCTTCTGTATAATTAGAAATGTTTTTATCTAATACCACTGCCTTTGTATCTTCAAAATAGTTAATTTCTACAGGATAGTAGTTTATAAGTATTTCATCTGGTATATAGACTTTTCCATCTATTAATTTTATAATATTATCTATATAAAATTCTCTATGATTTATAGTAGCTAATTTTTCATCTATATTAAATCTAATTACTTTTTCACTGTTTGTAATTATGATTGTTTTTTCATTGTCATCATAAAATATATAAGGGTCTATACTTTCTTTAATGGATTCTAAAGATATGTATATAGTATTGTCCTCTAAAAAAACAGGTCTATTTTCTGTGAAAACTTCATCTTCTACAATTAAATATTCCTCATCTGAAATTGCTATTACTTCTTGATTAGGTTTGTTTATAAACCAAAATAGGGATGCTATAATTAATAGTATGATTATGGGAAATATCTTTCTCATTTTTTCGCCCTCCATTATATCTTTTATATATTATAGCATAAAAACTATCCCTATTTTAATTCATCTTGACTATATTTAGGAACTGTATTGTTAAATTC
>CAZMBD010000188.1:0-2398 GCA_964564325.1 uncultured Clostridiaceae bacterium | reverse complement strand
GAGAATAGGAATTTCCCCATAATAAAAGATGACCCATAAGTGTTTCTCTAAACACAAATGAAGTCATCTCAGGGTTAGGCGAATCTGATAGAAGGTGATATATAGGATGATCCCTTGCTTTTTCCTTTCCACTTTCAGTATTCATATAAGTGTGCAGTGGGAGAGAGGCTATTGTTTCAGCTAGTATTCTTACACAGGCATATACAGCTGTGGTTTGCATAGCTGTTCTTTCATTGACTGTTTTTCCACTATTCGTGGACCCAAAGAAAAAACTATAGGTAGAGCCAAACAAGCTATTTTTAGGTTCAGCTCTTGATTTAAATAATCTTGAAAAAATATTAATATGATCACCTCCTAAAATTGGGCATGAAAAAAGCACCTTTGTTAAGGGTGCTTAGTGAGTATTTCAAAACATATTTATTTTTTCAAAAAGAAATACTTTTCATCGTAATCTTGTAAATCATTTACACTATACTTTTTTGCAAAATTTTGCAGACTGCCAATTTTAACAATATAATTGGAGTAAGTATAAATTACATGTGGAAAATCTTTACCATGTATTTTTTTATATTTTTCAGTCATTTGTATATCTTTAATCATAGGCAAATTTTTTTGAACAACGAGCCTAAACTCTTGTTGGTAAGAATAATCACTTTCTTTAACAAAAGCAACTAGTTGTGAGTTTGATATTAATAGGCTTTTTTGAAATTCCCAATCAATTGAGCCGTATTTTACAATATCAGCATTAATTGCATATCCATCAAAATCTTCTGCTTTTAAACTTGATATAAAATTATTATATTCTATGATTGCAAAATAACCTGTTCCTTTTGAAAGAAAGTTTTCCACTGCACGTTTTTTTATTAGTAAACCATCAGGGAGCACATCGCTTTCAAAAATGCTATACATACAGTAAATTGGGTGGTTGGAACCGATTCGGATAGAATTAAGTAATAATCCTTCTCTTTCGTCACCTCTAACTTCGTCAGAACTATCTTTTTCTAATTTAGCAAAGTGTCCTAAAGGTCGTAAAAATAGCTCTCCATGATTTATCAAATTATCTACATAATTCTCTTCTTCGATAAACTTTACTAAAAACTTAATATCGCTCCCCATCTAATCCCTCCAATTTTAAAAATATAATTAATTCAACTCAGGTAATTTAAGTTCGCCAGCTTTTATCTTTTTAATAGTTTCTTTTGCTTTGGCAACAGCTTTTGGAGAAACTAGTGGGTTGGAGCCGTCTATTTGCTCTAAAGCAAATATAACTTTTTCAGCTTTAATAATCCTGACTGCAGAGTTTACCCTAGTTCTTGTTCCAACAATATTGCTATCACTGTATTCTGTTTGATTTAAGTAATATTCTTCTATAAGTTTATTTTTTAAATTTCTGTCATCTAATTCTTTTACTCTTGTTAATAAATCAGCCATTTTCATACCTAGAAAAGATTGGCCTGCAGATCTTATATCTCCTTTTATCTGAGCTATACTTCTTTTTTCTCTATTCATATATGCTAACCTCCTTTAGAAGCTCTCCTACTTATAAGTGTTGATTTAATTATAACAGAAAAACATGCAAATTTATTTAGCAATTGTTAGGTCAAGAATGGTTATCAAAGGTAGATAGAAAAATTATTTTATTTATAATCTAGCTGAAATAGAATCATCAATTAAATGCCAGGCATTTTCATAGTGACTGCCTTCCTTTAAGAGAATTGATCTTGCTATATTAGTTCTAGTTCTATAGGAACGTTTAAAGAACTCTATTTCATTAAAGGGTATAATCCATGTCCTTGGAGCTTTCATTTCTAAATCATTTATGTCTCCTTCGTAACTTACTAAGACTATGAAATGATTATCTGGATTTGATGAGCCAATATTATCAGCAGGCCATTCGTACTTTCCAGCTAGACCTTTTACATCTATAGTAATGAGATCTCCATGTTCTTTTATTACAATTATATCTACCGATTTTTTATTACCAAGAGTCAAGCTGGCATCAATACCCAGACGGTAGAGGCAAGAGAGCACATGGAATTCTGATGCAAGGTTGGTATTATATTTTCTAGACATAATGTTCCTCCTTAATATGTTTTATAGATAAAATTAATGCTATCCCTTAAACCATATCATAAAGAATGGAATTATTAAAATACCAATATCCCTCTTTCATCATATACACTACCAGTACTAACTCCATCATTTCTCAAAGCTCTATCTAATGCCATTATTGTGGCAACTGCACCATCAATTTTCTCACTGGACTTTTCTTTGTCTGGCTTAATGTTTCCAGCAGGGTCAGTTCTAACGAATATATTATCCATCATCCAACGAAGGACAGGATGGCCACCATGGGCTAATTTTTCTTCTAAGGTAAGTTTCATTAATTCTTTAGTTG
>CAZMBD010000187.1:0-2404 GCA_964564325.1 uncultured Clostridiaceae bacterium | reverse complement strand
CATATATTATATCATTATTTTTTACACATTGTCTGAATTTGTACTAGTTTTTCTTATCTTTACTATAATTAATAGATGCAATTTGTATTATGAAAGAAACAATTGTTATTAATACTAAAAAGCCCATAGGAGTAAAGGGCTTAAAATACCAGCTCCATTCATAGCCAGATATCTATATGGAATACAATAAGCCATGAGCATTAAAAAATTTTATTAGTTTTTTATTCATACACCTTGTTCCCCCAAATTATATTTTGTTGCACCTAAATCTATCACTGTACGTTAAATAGAAATAATACATCATATAGGCCTATGGACTCATGACTAAATGCCTCGCATTTTCTTTTTTATTAAGAACTTGATAATAATAGCAATAAATACAATCAATGCAACAGCTAATCCATATATTTGGATGCTTGTATACCAAGGTGCTGACTGAATTTCATATAAATCAGGATGATTTATATAGTCAAAATATCTATATATAGAATGAGCTATAAATACGCCAATAAATGAGCCAATTACAGAATTTAAAATAATATTTAACCTTTGGAGCATATTGTCCACCTCTTTCTACCCTTGTCTTATTACTACATATAATCCTACTTATACTTACTATACCATTAAATAACAATTTACAATAGTCATATACAGGAGATCAAAGGTCTCCCCTATAACCCATAGCTTGTCCTACTTATGATACGATCCACCGTATCAGTTCTACTAGCAAAACTTATTTGGTAGTTGATATATCAAATTAAACTATGTAGAATAAAAAGCTTGGTATGTTCATGATATGCCAAGCTTTTTATTAACTATGGTCTATTATCCAATTTAACAAATTCTTATAACTTGTTGAACATCTGCACCTACATATTAATTACCCTTCCCTTACACCCTCAAGATTAGCATAATCTATAATAATCTTTTTTCATTTCATCATTACAGTATAGACATTTCATAGCTTTTACCTCCATTAAATATTTAGATAATAATCTATGTTCAATCTTCCCGTATAACCGATGAAATCCATAGATAATTAATTACTACAGCTAGTATCACAGCCAATCCAAATATTAAAAAGGCTAGACCTATATCTTGATATGCCTTCTCTCTAATTGCCCAAGTTGTATTTTCCCTAGGTCCACTATAACTATATTCTTTTGGTCCAACAATATCTCCTGCAAATAAATGACTTTATATTTCATAAAAGTTTCTGGTGTTTAATTATTTTAATCAATCACCCCAGGTTCTAATATAGAAAATGTTTTTTGTTCACAATCTATCTGAGCCATTACTCCATAAGGAATGCAAAACTTTGGTTCACAATGCCCAAAACTTAAGTTATACAATACAGGCAAATCTTCTCTTCCATACTCAGCTAAGACTTTAATAATGGCATGCTTATATTCTTCATAATATGTTTCATCTTGTGGTTTCCCAAAAATTATACCATTGACTCTTTTCAAAACTCCCATGGCACCATAATTTCTTAACCAATATTCAATAAAGCAGGGTTCAGGTTTTTCCTCAGATGTTTCAAAAAATAAAATGCTTCCATCAAAATCATCTATTTTAGGAAAAAGTTCAGTGCCCTTCATAAATTCCATTACTTCTATGCAACCACCGATTAATCTTCCTTGAACTATACCTTTCCCTTGTAAAAGTTCATATCCATTATTTAATTTAAATTCCCTTGGAATATCTCTATTTTCCACTTCCCAAGATAGAAATTCTGATGTCCACTTTTCCGATTGCGGTATATTACCAATTATTTCCGTTGAAAACAATGTCTTTTTCAACCAATTTACTGTATAATCAGGCATGGTTACATTTTCCGCAAAATCCACCAATACTGAAGGCCCATAAATACTCGAAACCCCTGCCTTTAGACACATATAGTGAATGATTGTGCTATCTGAATATCCAATAAATATTTTAGGATTTCTAGTAATAATTTCAAAATCAATATAAGGCAATAACCTAATACTATCGCTTCCACCAATACAAGCAAATATTCCATTGATTGATTTATCCCTAAATGCTTGCATTAAATCCTCTGCACGTTTTTCAGGATGAGCATAAATATAATCCGTACCTTTTAAAGTGTTTTCCATTTCAACAACCTGAAGCCCAAAAATGTCTTCCAATCTTTTTTTCCCTTGTTCATATCGCCATAATAAATCTTTTTCACCTGCACCACCCCAAGAAGGGCTAACAGTTGCAATCTTATCACCTTTGTTTAATTTTTTTGGTTTTAGTAAATCTAACATATAATTATTCAACTCCTTATTATCTTTAACTGTCCCTGTCTGTGTCCTTATATACCTTTTTTCTTCTATATTATAAAAAACCTCTTTACTGCACATAATTCTACTTATACTTACTATAACATTTAATTCTA
>CAZMBD010000186.1:1785-2405 GCA_964564325.1 uncultured Clostridiaceae bacterium | reverse complement strand
TGGCATGGACAGCCTTTGGTGGAGAAACCTTATCTATAGAAGTGAATTCTATGAAGGGGACGGGTAAATTACATTTAACTGGTCAATTAGGAGATGTAATGAAAGAATCTGCTCAAGCAGGAATATCTTATATTAGAGCAAATTCTAAAGTCCTTCAGATAGATGAAAACTTCTATAAGGAAATGGATCTTCACATTCATGTGCCAGAAGGTGCTATTCCAAAAGATGGACCATCAGCAGGTATTACAATGGCAACTGCTAGCATATCAGCATTAAATAATAGATGTGTAAATAAAGATATAGCTATGACAGGAGAAATAACCTTAAGGGGAAGGGTATTACCTGTAGGAGGAATTAAGGAAAAATTACTTGCAGCACATAGAATAGGTATTAAAAAAGTATTAATTCCTTTTGAAAATAAAAAGGATTTAGAGGAAATACCCGATAAAGTTAAGAAAAGTATGAAAATTGTATTAGTAAAAACTATGGATGAGGTTTTAGAACATGCTTTATTAAAAGAGGGAGATAAAGATGAAGATAATTAAGGCCGAATTAGAAAAAATTGCAGTAAATTCTAGTCAATATCCAGAATCTAATTTGCCTGAAATAGCCTTTGCGGG
>CAZMBD010000186.1:0-1775 GCA_964564325.1 uncultured Clostridiaceae bacterium | reverse complement strand
TGTAGGGAAATCCTCTTTTATAAATTCACTAGTAAATAGGAAGGCCTTAGCTAGAACCAGTGGAAATCCTGGGAAGACTAGGACCATTAATTTCTACAATGTAAATGATGAATTTAGATTAGTAGATTTACCAGGCTATGGCTATGCAAAAGTATCTAAAGAAGAAAAGGAAAAATGGGGATATATAATTGAAGAATATTTAAATAATAGGGAAAATTTAGTAGAAGTAATACAATTAGTAGATATTAGGCATAGTCCTACTAAAGAAGATATAATGATGCATAATTGGCTTAAAACATATGGTTTTAAAGGGCTTGTCATAGCCACTAAGTCAGATAAAATAAACAAAAACAAATATCCAGCTCATATAAAAATAATAAAAGACAAATTAGAAATAGAAAATAGTAGTTTAATTATTCCTTATTCTTCCACTAGTAAAATTAATATAGATAAAATTTGGGATGAGTTTAACACAATATTAAATAAAAAAGAGCAGTAATTTTTGAATTACTGCTCTTTAAAAATTATTCTTTTTCAAACATATCCTTTGTAGCACCACAAACTGGGCAAACCCAATCCTCTGGCAAATCTTCAAAAGCTGTACCTGGTTCTATCCCATTATCTGGATCTCCTTCAGCTGGATCATAAACATATCCACAAGGTCCACAAACCCATTTTTCCATAAATACATTCTCCTTTCATAAGCTATTTAATAAAATTATTACCCATAAAACCAGAGTTTTAAACTTATTTTTTAAAATTTTTGCACATAAAAATATAAATTAATTATAAAATAGATTAAGTAGATTAATTCTGGGTAAAATAGTTATAGAATTTATTAATATTATATAATATTGAGATGGGCGGGATTAAAATGGGTTTTATATATCAGTGGTCTTTATGTAGTGATTTAGATGATATTAAAATTACCATACAGGATATAGTAAATAATTTAAAAAACATTGTGGATGACGAGGATTTAATATTTGATATAAGATTGATATTAAATGAATTAATTATTAATAGTGTAATTCATGGAAATAAATGTGATAAAAATAAATCAGTAGAACTACATTTAGAATTAATAGAAGATGTTTTAAGGATAGAAGTTATAGATGAGGGACAGGGAATTGATTATGATATAAAATCCTATAATTCAGAAGAATTAAAATGTTGTGGTAGAGGGCTTGTTATAGTAAATGGATTATCAGACGAGTTTCATATTGACAAAAATAGGGTAGAAGTTGTGAAATATATAGTATAATAAATGTAAATACTAATAAAATGGCAGGGAATAGATACCCTGCCATTAAAGTTTTAACTATCATTTTAGCAAAAAATGTGATAAAATTAATTTTGCTAAAGGAATTAGTGAATCTAACAATAGGAAGGGATTATTTAAATGAATATAGTAAGAGATGATTTAAGAAATATTGCTATTATCGCCCATGTGGACCATGGAAAAACCACTTTGGTAGATAGTATGCTAAAGCAATCAGGAGTATTTAGAGAAAATCAAGTAGTAAAGGATAGGGTTATGGATTCCAACGCAATAGAAAGGGAAAGAGGAATTACCATATTATCTAAAAATACAGCTATTTACTACAAGGGAACTAAAATCAATATTATAGACACACCAGGCCATGCAGATTTTGGTGGCGAAGTGGAAAGGGTACTGAAAATGGTAGATGGAGTAGTTTTACTAGTAGATGCCTTTGAAGGACCTATGCCCCAGACTAAATTTGTATTAAAAAAAGCTTTTGAACTTAATTTAC
>CAZMBD010000185.1:0-2416 GCA_964564325.1 uncultured Clostridiaceae bacterium | reverse complement strand
TAGGAGGATAAGTTGGCTTAAGACAACAAAGTCCAAAAGGTAACCGTAACCCTAAAGCGTAAATTCTGCAAGTAAACGAGGAAAGATACATGGCTTAACCCGTGAGGTCTCATAAACGATATAGTAGTAACAACGAATTATGAGAAATCAGCAGAGGTCATAGTAGCTAAAATTTTTTTAGTGAAGGACTGAACAATTAAAGAGCACAATACAAAATGGATGTAGCTTAGGTAATCTAATTGATACAGGTGAAAACGTAGTCAGAGTTTAAGAATAGAAAATTTGTATATTCTATTCTTTGAAAAAGATGGCAAGTAAAAGGTCTATTTGCCAATAATACATAAGAATTGTTTCCTGTATTAAAAAACAAAAAAGGTGGACAACCCTGTCCACCTCTACCTATCCAATAACATCATTACCAATAACAATACCAATATCATTTCAAACATTTCATTATCTTTTTCTATAGGTTTTTTTCCAATTATATTTTCTTTCTTTTCCCTATTCTCTACATAAAACAACTTTTCTAAATCTACAAGTCCTGCTCCTTGACTTTCTTTACTATCATTTAAATTCACACAGGAATCCATTAATTTTCTTTTAACTTCTCTTGGGGATAAGTTTTTATTTTTTTCAAGTATTAATGCCACAGTACCAGAAATAAATGGTGTTGCCATGGAAGTGCCACTAGAATTACGATATCCATCTAGTTTAATATTAGATAATGAATTAATATTAACTCCAGGTGCTACTAAATCAGGTTTTGAAATTCCTTCTATAGTGGGACCACGACTGGAAAAACTAGCAATGGTGTCATCAGATATATCTATGGTTCTATTATCATTACTAGCTCCTACAGTAATTACATTAGGATTAATACCAGGAGATAATATGGTACCGTTATTTGGGCCACTATTTCCTGCTGCAGCTACTACTATGATTCCACGATTCATAGCTTCTACCACAGCCTTACATAATGGATCATTTCTGCAAGAATTATTTGCAGGACTTCCAATGGATAAGTTTATTACCTTTGTGCCATAAGTGTCCTTAGTATTTACTATATAGGATATGGCGGAGATTATATTAGATGTACTTCCACTACCTTCACTATCTAATGCCTTTATAGCTAATATATTAGATTGTGGTGCAATACCTGTATACTTTCTTTGAGAAGAATATCCATTACTAGCAATAATTCCAGCTACATGAGTTCCGTGCCCATTGTCATCATATGGAGAAGTTTTATCATTTATAAAGTCTTTAAATCCCACAATTCTATTATTAGGTCTGGTTAAGTCTTGATGTGGTGCTACTCCTGTATCTATAACTGCCACAGTAACACCTCTTCCGCTATAGCTTAGATTATGAGGATAATTTGCTTTTATACTAGATGAGGCTATATCTAATTGAGTGAAAACTTTAGAGTCAAAGCTAATATATTCTATATCAGGGCTACTGGCTAGTCTATAGATGGTATCCGTAGTTAAATTACATGCAATTCCATTTATTAAAGGCAAACTAGTTTTAACTTTTGTAGAAAGGCTTTTAATGCCTTTTTCTAATTCTAAATTTTTATTTGTTAATTGTACTATAACGGGTAATTCTTCTAGAGATTGTGACATTATTTTTGCACTAAGTATAGGGCAAATTTTCGAATTATCTATTCTCATTATACAACCACCTTCCTTATTTTATTCTATGCAAGGAAAAAGGAAAATGTACACTAAAAAAAGCCCAGAAGGGCTTTTTAAAATTTATTTTTTTATTAGTTTATTTATCTCACCTACTACCAATGGTAAGAAACCATATAGTACTATTATTTTCCAATCATTTAGACTAAGGGGAAATGTATGGAAAATTTTTTGTAATGGTGATATATAAATAACTGCAAATAATAGGACAAAGGAAAATAATACAGCATAGTTTAATGTTTTATTAGAAAATACTCCTATTTTAAATATGCTTTCTCTTCTAGAGCGAGATGAAAATGTTCTAAGCAATTCTGCAGAAATTAATGTAGCAAAGGCTATGGTTCTAGCCATATTTAAATTGTTCATGCCATATTTTTCAAGGCCCCATCTATAGGAGAATAATATTGCCACAGTTATAGCTATACTTTGTAATACAATACCTCTAATCATGTCTTTATCTAATATAGGTTCATCAGGATCCCTTGGTGGAACCTCCATTATTTTACTATCGCCTTTTTCTACTCCAAGAGCTAATGCAGGAAAGCTGTCTGTAATTAAATTTAACCAAAGTAGTTGAATTGCTAGTAATGGTACAGGCATATTGAATAATATACTTAAAAGTATAATGAGTATTTCTCCAATATTACAAGACAATAAGAAGAATACGAATTTTTTAATATTATCATATATAATTCTACCTTCTTCTACTGCTGCTACTATGG
>CAZMBD010000184.1:0-2513 GCA_964564325.1 uncultured Clostridiaceae bacterium | reverse complement strand
CGGTAACCCCAAAATACTGAAACGGACATAAAAGCTTTCTTTCGATAGCTTCCGGCAAGCGTATTTCTGCCGCTATTCTGTTATCAAAATACTCCAGTATGCTTTTCCCGTCCATTCTTTCGGGGGTAGCCGTGAGTCCTAACAATATCTTGGGTTTGTAATAAGTTAAAAGTTTCTGATATGATGGTGCTGCTGCATGATGAAATTCATCTACAACGATGTAGTCATAATAATCTGGGGTTGTGACCTTTTCAAATTCCTTTGAATTGAATGTCTGAATGGACATAAAAAGATAGTCAAGATTTGTAGGAGTATTGTTTCCATTAAAAATCTCACCAAAATTCGCATCTTTAAGAACTATTCTAAAGCATGCACAGCTCTGCTTCAATATTTCTTCCCTATGCGCAACAAACAGAAGTCTGCATGGTTTAGGCTTGTTTTCATAAAGATAATTTTTATAATCAATAGCCGATATAACAGTTTTTCCCGTCCCAGTTGCAAAACATGGTTCAGGCTATTACACCTGGGGCGAAAAATGCTTTTATACAGTCATATTATATCTTTTTATAAATATCTTTTCTATGACCTACTTCGATTATTAATATCTTAACTTCATCATCATTTATTTCAGCAATTATTCTATAATTTCCAACTCTATATCTCCAATATTCCTTTAAGTTACCTTTTAATGACTTACAAAAGATTCTTGGATTATGAGTATTTTCTAGATTTTTAGCTAGCCAGTTTACTATAATTCTTTGCTGAGTCATATCTATCTTTTTAAGTTGTTTGTTTGCATTTTTTTCAAATAAGATCTTATATTTCATGTTAAATTTCTAACCTTTTCTTCACTTCATCAAAAGAAATATATTCTACATCATCATTCTTAAGTCTTTCCTCATAAGACAAAATTGCTTTTAAATCAATTTCATCTTCAATCTTTTCTTCTAAAGCTTCCTTCATCAAGGTTGATAGAGGAATATTTTTAAATTCAGCATACTCTTTATAAATCCTAGCTTCTTCGCTATTCAATCTAACTGTAATTGTGCTCATATGAACCTCTCCTTTCTTTAAATATATTGTACCACATTGTATTACAATATGCAATAAAAATAAAATTTAAAAATGCTAACTTTCTCCAGCTCTAATTATTAGCACATCATTAGTAACTTTTTCAAAATTATATAGTTATGTACTAATTCCTTATTCTTCATTACAGAGAAGTTGACCCCATATCTATCTAGTTCCTTTTTAAATTCCTTAACCTCACTTTTTTGCAAATTAATATTTTCAAGTTGTCCTTTTTTAACCATATCCTTAAGTTTTCTTGAATTAGTTTTCCTTTTCTCACTAAGATAGTCTGCAAGTGGCTGACTTTTTTCAGCAGCATCTTCCATGATTTTTTTAATTGCCTTTGCCGAATATTCTGCAACCTTAATCTCAATATTTATTGCCTTATTATTGACTTCATCATTTACCATATAGCTGACCTCCTTTCTAGGGGAAATAAAAAAAGCGGCCTAGATTTTTACGTCTGAACCGCTAAGATTTGTTGATTTATTAAACTAAGTCACATAATAAATGATATATATACTCAGTATTTACACTACAAACTGTGGTTTATCTAATAGATTTATCCATTGCCTTTCCACGTTTGTATAATAATTCCTTCATATTCCGTAAATACTGTCTAATTTCTTCCTTATCTTTTGGAAACACATTATTTAAAGATTGATTATTAAATAACTTTACTCCTTCCAACCTTCCATTATCAGTAATCTTATAAAAACCATCTAAGCAATACACTGACTGATTTTTTTTAAACCATGTATGCCATTCTTTTAATTGTTCTAATTTAACAGTTTGATAAGGTTCTTTTCCATATTGTAATTGCACATCATTATCAACACATGCCTGTATTTTATCAACCATTAAATTTAGGCTATCTAATATGTCATTCGATAATCCCTTAGCTTGATTAAATGGATATCCAGGATGTGGTGTGAAATTCGAAAGTGAATCCGTCAGTTCTGCAATTTCTTTTAACAGGGGAAATATTGAGTCATCTTTGAAAATATAATCCATCACTTTTTTTAACGCTAACCCTTCTTCGGTAGCTTTTTTATATAATAAGGCTTTTCTATATTGATATTTATCCAGTTTTTCACCATTTATTTTGTATTTCAATGAATTATTGTCATAATAAAAAATAATGTCAGCGCCACTATCAAGTTTACATTCGCATATTTTGGAATAAAACTCCACAACAACACATATGGTTCTAAAAAAAGAAAAGATAGTATCTTTATATTTATTACTCCATCCTAGCCTGATAAATATAGCCTCTGTCAATTTGTTATTTTCATAGTCTGAAATATCCAAAGAATATCTTTTTAGTGATCGTAATATAGGATTGTCTATTTTAAATAAATCTGCATCGTCAAGCTTTTTATAATCAATAAAAAATAGTTTTTCCAATCTTTATCCCCCTCCAAATTCCTATTTATCGATAT
>CAZMBD010000183.1:0-2546 GCA_964564325.1 uncultured Clostridiaceae bacterium | reverse complement strand
AGAGAAAATTTAATTAAAAGCATTGAATTATTAGTAGAAGAAATAGATTTAGAAGATAATGTAAACAATATATTTGAAGTTTTAGAAAATGAATATGATTTATTGCCTACTTTAGAAGGCAATGATGAATACAGAGAAAAAGAAGCTGAATACTTAAATGAATTATTAAATAATGAGGAATTAGTAGAAAAGGCCCAAAACTTTGCGGAGAAAAATGCATATAAAGATACGGACAAAAAGACTTATCAAGCTATGAAGGCATTGGTACACAATTTAAATACCATGCATTCTAGAGCTGGGGCTCAAATTCCTTTTAGTTCTATAAACTATGGTACAGATACTTCACCAGAAGGTAGAATGTTAATGAGAAATTTATTATTAGCTACTGAAGCAGGATTGGGAAATGGAGAAACTCCAATATTTCCTATACAAATTTTCAAGGTAAAGGAAGGAGTAAATTATAATCCTGGAGATCCAAATTATGATTTATTTAAACTAGCCTGTAAAGTAAGTGCTAAGAGATTATTTCCAAACTTCTCATTTATAGATGCACCTTATAATTTAAAATACTATAAAGAAGGTCATCCAGAAACAGAAATTGCTTATATGGGTTGCAGAACTAGAGTTATAGGCAATGTCTACGATCCTTCTAGGGAAATTGTAAATGGTAGGGGAAATTTAAGTTTCACAACTATTAATTTACCAAGATTAGGTATTAAACACCGTGGAGATATAGATGGATTTTATAAGGAATTAGATGAAACTATAGATTTAGTAATAGAACAATTATTAGAAAGATTTGAAATTCAAGCGGGAAAAAAGGTACACAACTTTCCATTTTTGATGGGACAAGGTATATGGCTTGATTCAGATACTTTAGATAAAGATGATGAAATTAGAGAGATTTTAAAACATGGTACTTTATCTGTAGGTTTTATAGGATTAGCAGAATGTTTAAAGGCTTTAACAGGTGCACATCATGGGGAAAGTGAAGAATCTCAAAAACTAGGCTTGGAAATTATAGGGCATATGAGAGATAGACTAGATGAAACAAGTCAGCAATTTAATATGAATTTCACCCTGTTGGGCACACCTGCAGAGGGAACAGCTGGTAGATTTGTGAATATGGACCGCGATCTTTACGGATGTATTGAAGGTGTAACAGATAGAGAATATTATACCAATAGTTTCCATGTACCAGTATATTATGAAACTACAGCATTCCATAAAATAAATACAGAAGCTCCATATCATGAATTAACTAATGCAGGGCATATTACCTATATTGAATTAGATGGTGATCCAATGCAAAATCTAGAAGCCTTTGAAAAAATAATTAGGGCAATGAAAGAAGCTGGTGTGGGTTATGGTTCTATAAATCATCCAGTAGATAGGGATCCAGTATGTGGCTATACTGGAATCATAGGAGATACTTGTCCTAAATGCGGCAGAGAAGAAGGAGATATTAAATTTGACAGAATTAGAAGAATTACTGGATATTTAGTAGGAACTCTAGATAGATTTAATGACGCTAAAAGAGCAGAAGAAAGAGACAGAGTGAAGCATTTTTCCTGTTCCTATAAGTAAGGGGTGCTATTATGGATACTGATATAAAAATTGCAGGTATAATAAGAGAATCTATAGTAGATGGGCCAGGAATTAGACTAGTAGTATTTACCCAAGGTTGCGTTCACAATTGCATAGGTTGTCACAATCCAGAAACCCATTCCTTTAGTGATGGATATTATATAAGTATAGATGAAATAGTAGAAATGGTAAAAGAAAATCCACTATTAGACGGAATCACTTTAAGTGGCGGTGAGCCATTCCTTCAAGGAAAAAATGGCGCAATACTTGCCAATAAGATTAAAGCAATGGGTTTAAATGTAATTACCTACACAGGATATACTTTTGAAGAAATACTAAATGAAATGGAGATAAATAAAAGTTGGAAAGACCTACTTTTAGCCACAGATATATTAATAGATGGAAAATTTGATATAGATAAAAAATCTATGTTATTAAAATTTAGGGGTTCTCAAAATCAAAGAATCATAGATGTAAAGAAATCCTTAGAAAATATGGCAAAGGGACGTTTTGTTTGCCACCTTTTAGATTAGAGGAAATTTAAAATTAAAGGCATCTGTTTAAAATCAGATGCCTTTAATTTTATTAGACACTTATTAATTCTAGCTATATCTGTTATAATTTAATTAAATACAAATAGATAGCCTCATTTAAAAATTATTATAGGTGGTGTTAAATATGTTATTAGAAAAAGAAAGAGAGTTAATAGTAGAATACGGGAAAAAGCTTATAGACACTGGTCTTACAAAAGGTACTGGTGGCAATTTAAGTATTTATAATAGAGAAAAGAAACTTATGGCCATTAGTCCTTCAGGCATAGATTATTATAAAATAAAACCAGAAGATGTGGTAATATTAGACCTTGATGGAAATAAAATAGATGGAAATAAAACTCCTTCCAGTGAATACGATATGCATAGAATTTTCTATAAAAATAGAACAGATATAGATGCAATAAT
>CAZMBD010000182.1:0-2616 GCA_964564325.1 uncultured Clostridiaceae bacterium | reverse complement strand
TTCAAAATATTTTTGGCCTATAAAATTTTCTTATTTAGCAAGAAATATGTTCATTGGCAACCTCCAAATTAAATTTACAATTTAATTTTAACATATGATATATATAAATTCAAATAGTATTTTAAAAAAGATAGGGTTAAGCCATTTGTTTTTTAACAATAGCTAACACTATCCATAGGTTTTAGCTTCTTGACATAGGCGTTTAAGTATAATATTATTTCAAATAAAAAATAAATAATGGTGATGGAATTCACCTTAACCGCTTAATGCTAATGACTCCTACAGGAATACTATAAGTATATCTGTAGGAGTTTTATTTTTTGTAATTGCAATGAATAGGAGATGATTTTGTGGCTGAAAGTTTAGCTATAATAATATTATTAGGATTACCAGCAAATAAATTATTTGAAAAGTTTAAAATGCCAGGATTATTGGGAATGCTTATTTTAGGAATTATTATAGGACCCTATGGTTTTAATTTATTACAACAAGATATGATTAATGCAGCAGCTGATTTAAGAAAGATTGCTTTAATTATTATTTTACTAAGAGCAGGACTAGGGATTAATAAAGAAGACTTAAAAAGAAATGGAAGCACTGCATTAAAGATGAGCTGCGTACCAGGTTTAATTGAAGGATTTTTTATTACATTTGCAGCTATTAAACTTCTAGATTTTTCTTTTATAGAAGGGGGAATATTGGGTTTTATTATTGCAGCAGTTTCCCCTGCTGTTGTAGTTCCTTCTATGCTAAAATTAATTAAAAACAATATAGGAACTAAAAAAAGAATTCCAACCTTAATATTGGCCGGGGCCTCTATTGATGATGTTTTTGCTATTACTATATTTAGTGCTTTTTTAGGTTTGTATAGTGGAGCCCATATAAATATTGGTATACAACTTTTAAATATTCCTGTATCAATAATATTAGGGATCATATCTGATACGATTATTGGATTTATCCTAGTAAAAATATTTAACAAATATCATATTCAAGATACAAAAAAGTTTTAATAATACTTGGTTTTGCAATTTTATTAACTGAATTGGAGAATTTGTTAGAACTGAAAATTCAAATAGCATCTTTATTGGGAGTTATGTCTATAGGATTTGTTATAATGGAGAAAATACCAATTGTAGGGAAAAGATTAGCAATAAAATTTAATAAAATTTGGGTTTTTGCAGAAATATTATTATTTGTATTAGTAGGGGCTCAAGTAAATATTAATATAGCTCTTGATGCAGGGAAAATAGGTATTGTAATTATATTAGTTGGTTTATTAGGAAGAAGTATAGGGGTAATGATTTCTTTATTAGGCACAGATTTAAATTGGAAAGAAAGACTTTTTTGTACTATTTCCTATATACCAAAAGCAACAGTACAAGCTGCAATGGGAGCAGTTCCACTATCATTGGGACTAGAGTCAGGGGATCTTATATTGGCTATTGCAGTATTGTCTATATTAATCACAGCACCTTTAGGAGCTATTGGAATTAATTATTCAGCAGAAAAATTATTATAAGAGAGTATTAGGATTGGAGGAGTAATATTCACCTTAAAACATTTGTACCTGGCACCAATCTTAGTGTAGGTTTATGATGGGTTTAATTAAAATAAAGCTAACTTAGGTAATTATTGTGGAATAAAATTTGCTTCTAGATTTAAACATTTAAATAAGTTAGTATGTTAGTGCCAGGTTCAGATATTTACAGATATTTAAATAAGTTAGTATGTTAGTGCCAGGTTCAGATATTTACCAGATTAAGATATTTACCAGGTTGGGATATTTAATCCCACTATTATTCTAAACTTTTTAGAACATCTTCAATCATTTTTTCTGTTGCAGTAATCCCACCAGCAGCTACATACCATATTGGAGAATCTAAATAGATTATATTATCTTCTTTATATGCTTTAGTGGACTTAATTAAATCATTATTAAGTATTTGTTTTGCAGAAATTTCACCTCCTGTAATGGCAGCTCTATCCATTACATATAGAAAGTCTGGATTTTTTTCTACTATATATTCAAAGGAGATTTTTTGCCCATGGGTACTAGACTCAATATTTTCATCTGCAGGAACTATACCAAATTCTTTATATAAAACCCCAAATCTTGAACCTTCCCCAAAAACACTTAGATTTCCATCATTAGCCATTAGGAATAAACCATTTTTACCAACTTCTTTTGCTTTTTTATTTATATTTTGGATTTTTCCCTCAATATTTTCAATTTCTTTTTGGACAATGTCTTCTTTTTGGAAGATTTCTCCTAAAATTTTCATATTATCTTTAAAGGAATTTAGATAATTGGCACCATCTATTGATATATATACAGTTGGTGCAATTTCAACAAATTCTTCATATAGTTTTGCTTGTCTTGCTGCAATTATAATTAGATCAAATAAGGGCTTTGGAGATTGGAACGAATTATTAGGAGACCCAGCATTAACTACAGCTATATTAGACAGGCTTACCTATAAATGTGAGTTATTTAATATGACTGGCAAAAGCTATAGGCTTACACATAGAAAATCCTTTTTAGAGGATTAGAAACTGGAAATTGTTCGGGAAAATTATTTTCCGAAATTTAAGGAAAAGTACTTGCCGTTTACA
>CAZMBD010000181.1:0-2643 GCA_964564325.1 uncultured Clostridiaceae bacterium | reverse complement strand
TACTTTACTCAATTAGGGTATAATATAAATATAGACACTGGTAAGACTTGGTATTTAAAATTTAAGGGAGGGATTTTGGTGAAAAGGCGTATATCTTTTTTATTAGCTTTAACTATGTTTCTCACAATGATTCCATTTAATTCTTTTGCAGGAAACTATGACAAACAGTTGAAAGAAGCCATTGTTAGAAGCAAAGAATTATTTAATATTGGGGATGAATATGATGAATTTAGGCAGGACATTAGTACCAGAGATGGAGAAGTGGTATTTTATCTAAATTGGTCGGACAGCAAGGGAAAGTTAGGAAGTGTAAATGTTTCTATAACTGAAGATGGAACTGTAACAAGTTTTAGTAAATGGGAACCCAGATATGAGGATAGAAAACCTCAATTACCTAAGGTGAGTAAAGAAGAAGGTTTAGAGAAGGCTCAGGATTTTATGAAGAAAGTGTCTCCCAAATTTGCAAATAGCATAAAATATGTAGATATATCAGAACCATTAAATATTAATTCTGATGGTTATAATTATACTTTCATAAGAACTGAAAATGGGATTCCTTATTACAATAATCAAATTAATATTTACATTGACAATTCTACAGGAGAAGTAAGAGAATACTATACTAATTGGGATATGGATTTAAAATTTCAGGACAAAGGAGATATAATTTCTTTAGACAAAGCTGAAGAATTATATAAGGAAAAAATAGGCTTAGATTTAATTTACAAAACCAGCTATATTGATAGAAAACCAAATACCTATTTAGTATATGGGCCATTAGATGTTAATTTAGGTATTAATGCTAAAAACGGAGAAGTAGTTCATTCATATGGTTATTATGATTATTATGAAAAAAATGCTGATATGGGAGGCATGGGAAGTGCTCCAGAAGAGGATTTAAGTCCAGATGAACAAAAGGCAGTAGAAGGTATATCAGGCCTTATATCTAAAGAAGAAGCTGAAAAAGTTACTAGAAATATATTAGGATTAGATTCAGAATATAAATTAAGGTATGCTAATCTCTACTCAAATTGGAGAAACCCTAATGAATATTATTGGGATATGGAATTTACAAAAGAAATAAAAAAAGAAATAGTTTCTGAAACTTATTTTACAAATATAAGTATAAATGCTAAAACTAAAGAATTATTATACTTCTATAGAGATGATCCAATTAATCCAGATGAAAAACCTAAATATACTGAAGAAAAGGCCTTAGAAATTGCTGAGGAATATATTAAAAAAGCAAGTCCTGATAAATATGATTTAGTCGAATTAGACAAAAATCCTAAATGGATGGAGCCAGCTCCTAAGGATATTCCAAAAAGGATATACAATTTCCAATTCAATAGAAAAATTGACAATGCATATGTAGAAGATGAAGATATTTCAATTATGATAGATGGTGTTAATGGTAAGGTAAGAGAGTATAGGATTGATTGGAGTAATAAAGAATTTCCATCAAAAGATAATGTAATGCCTGTAGAAAATGCTTATGATACTTTATTTAATGATATAGGTATGGAACTAAAATATATATATTCCAATAGATTTGAGACTATAAAAAAGGAAAATAAAGAGGCTATTTTAGTATATGGTCTAAAATCTGAAAAACCAGCTAATATTGATGCTAATACTGGTATTATATTAAATCATAGTGGAGAACCCTATAAGATGCGAACTGGAATTAATTATAAAGATATTGAAAAGAGCTATGCAAAGGATAAGATAAAAATATTGGCTCAATACGATATAGCTTTCCCAGGGGAAGAATTTAAACCACAAGAAAAAATAACTCAAAAGGATTTTCTATATCTTTTAGCAAAAGCAAATTATCCATATATGGATGCGAATAATCCTGATAATCTATATAATTATTTAATAAATGCAGGAATAATAAAAGAAAACGAAAGAGCCCCAGAAAAAATTGTAACAAAAGAAGAAGGAATAAAATATATAATAAGAGCATTAAAATATGATAAGATTGCAGATTTAACTGAAATATATAAAGATGTATTTAAAGATACAAAGGATATAGATCCAAAGTTAAAGGGTTATGTATCCATTGCCTATGGATTAAAAATAGTAGAAGGAAGTAATGACAAATTAAATCCTAAGGCAGAGCTAAAAAGAGAAGATGCGGCAAATATGATTTACAATTATTTATTTAATGGGAATTAAATTACTGTTTTGAAATAAGGACGGCTAAGATATTGGAGTAATAATGTAGTTTTGAGATTTATTAAAAAGTAAATATGAGAAAAAGAAGACTATGGCAAATATTTATAAAGCCATAGTCTTCTTTATTTTTACTTATTATTAATGGATTAATTTATTATCTAAAAACTTTAGTATGATATAATATTAATATATAATAGATAATATTGGTAGAGAAATTAGAAAAGAGGGCGATTTTGTGGAAAAGGTTAAAGAGGTTTTAAAAGTATTGGATGAACAACAATTAGATGGATTATTTCTAGTTAAACAAGCTAATGTAAATTATATTAGTAAATTTACAGACGAAGCTTCATTTGTATTAATCAGTAAAAATGGAAACTTTTTTATTACAGATGGAAGATTTTTTGAATTAGCTCAAAAATTATGTAAAGGTTTTGAAGTTTTAAATTCACAAAACTTTGATAA
>CAZMBD010000180.1:0-2671 GCA_964564325.1 uncultured Clostridiaceae bacterium | reverse complement strand
TCTACAGTTTCTTGGAGTATTATAGGTCCTGTGTCTGTGCCTTCATCTACAAAATGAACTGTGGCTCCTGTTGTTTTTTCTCCAGATTCTAATACTGCTTTATGAACTCTTTCGCCATAATAGCCTTTACCTCCAAATTTAGGTAACAGAGATGGATGTATATTTATAATTTTTTTGTTATATTTTCGTATAAATTCCTTAGATAGTATTTTTAAATAGCCTGCTAAAACTACCAATTCTATATTTCGCTTTTCCAGTTCTTCTATAACTTTTCTATTGTACTCCTCATCCGATAAACCTGATGGAGCTATATATAAAGCCTCTATTCCAGCCTTTTCTGCCCGTACTAATCCATAGGCATCCTTTCTATTGGAAATCACAATTTTTATTTTTCCATTAATATTGCCCATATCTATATTATCTATTAAAGACTGGAGATTAGTGCCTCCACCCGAAATAAGTACAGCTATATTTAACATAGTACTACTTTCTCCTCACCTTTTTCTACTTTGCCTAATACGAAATATTCTTCTCCACGTTTTTCTAAATCAGCCTTTATTTCTTCTGCTTCTTTGCTATCTACTATTAAGACCATTCCTACTCCCATATTAAATGTAGAATACATTTCTTTTTCCTCAATATTTCCCCATTTAGCTAGTAAATTGAATATTTCTTGTCTAGGTATTTCTCTGGTATCCATATTAGCAGATAAACCTTCTGGAATTATTCTAGGTACATTTTCATATAGACCTCCACCTGTTATATGGCAAATTCCATGTATGTCGAACTTTTCTATTAAAGGCATAACTGTTTTTGTATATATTCTAGTAGGTTTTAATAATTCTTCTCCAATAGTAGTATCTAATTCTTCTATGAATTTATCTACTTTCATATTTTCCTTTTCAAAAACAATTTTTCTTACCAATGAATAACCATTACTATGAACTCCTGAAGAAGGCAATCCTATAATTACATCGCCTTCGCCGATTTTTGTACCATCTATTATTTTTTCCTTATCTACTACTCCTACTGCAAAGCCTGCTAAATCGTATTCGTCTTCACTATAAAATCCTGGCATTTCTGCAGTTTCTCCACCAATTAATGCACATTCACCTTTTATACATCCATTTGCAATACCTTCTACTACTTGAGCCATTTTTTCTGGTACAAGTTTTCCGGTGGCTATATAATCTAAGAAAAATAATGGCTTGGCTCCTTGACAAAGTATATCATTTACACACATAGCTACACAGTCTTCTCCTATGGTATTGTGAGTATTCATCATAAAAGCTATTTTTAATTTAGTTCCTACGCCATCAGTTCCTGATACTAAAACAGGTTCCTTATAAGCCTTATTATCTAATTGAAATAATCCTGCGAAGCCTCCTATTTCTGACATTACTCCTTCTGTATGTGTGCTTTTTACCATATCTTTTATTAATTTTACTTGTTTATATCCTGCTTCCTTATCTACACCTGCATCCTTATAACTTATAGTCATTTTCTTTCCTCCTTATTTAAATTGACAAAGGGATAAACCCTTTGCCAAATTTTTAAAATTCAATAGGATAATTCCCATCAAAGCAACCAGTACAGTATATGTCTTTGCCTCCTACAGCATCTAATAATCCATCTAGGGATAAATAGCATAGGGAATCTGCTCCTATCATATCTCTTATTTCATCTATAGTTTTCCTTGCCGCTATTAAATTTTCCCTCTCTGGAGTATGCATTCCTAAATTGCAAGGATATTTTACTGGTGGAGAGGCTATTCTTACATGAACTTCTTTGGCTCCTGCATTTTTCAACATACTTACTATGCTTTTCATAGTAGTACCTCTAACTATAGAATCATCCACTAAAATTATCCTTCTACCCTCTACATTTTCCTTTAGTACATTTAACTTAATCCTCACGCCCTGTTCCCTAAGTTCTTGAGTAGGTTGGATAAATGTTCTTCCTACATATCTATTTTTTATTAATCCCTCATCATAGGGAATTTTAGATTCTTCTGCATAGCCAATAGCTGCCACAGTTCCTGAATCTGGTGCAGAAATTACAATATCACCTTCTGCAGGACATTCTCTAGCTAAATTTCTTCCCGCTTCTCTTCTGAGTAAATAAATAGATTTACCATCTAATTTACTATCAGGACGAGCAAAATATATTACTTCAAATAGTGAAATTCTCTTTTCACGAGCCTCTTTAGTGCTAATAGACTTTATTTGTCCATCAATTATTACTACCATTTCCCCTGGCTCCACATCTCGAACAAATTCTGCTCCTACAGTATCTAATGCACAAGTTTCTGAAGATAATATATAATCCTCTCCAAGTTTCCCTATACATAATGGTTTTATTCCATAAGGATCTCTTACCCCAATTAATCTATCATTAGTCATAACTACCAGTGCATAAGAACCCTTTAAATCCCTTACACCATTTATTATAGCTTGTTCTATATCGTCCTTATGGTATCTAGCAATTAAATTTGCTATAACCTCTGTATCTATGGAAGTTTGGAATATAACGCCATTATCCTCCATATCATCCCTTAAATCTTTAAAATTTATTAGGGAACCATCATAGGCTAAAGCCAAAGCTCCCTTTTTGTATCCTACTACTAGTGGTTCTGCATTAGTGGGAGTAGTATCTTCTGCAGAACCTTGTC
>CAZMBD010000179.1:0-2722 GCA_964564325.1 uncultured Clostridiaceae bacterium | reverse complement strand
ATTCATTTCTTTTATTAAAAAATTAAATTCAGTATATAAGTAAAAGCCTAGGACATATGCCCTAGGCTCTCTTTATATTAAATTCTAAGGATTAAGCTAGATATTCTTATAGCACAAATACCAGTCTACACAGCAATAGCCCTCTTCCCCACTTACTCTTCTTAACAATTCCTCATATGTTTGAGGTGCAGGTACTACTACTGGATCACCTGGGAACCAATCTGCTGGTGTTGCTACTTTTTCCCTATCAGTGGTTTGTAATGCGATTAATAATCTGAGTATTTCTGGAATATATCTACCATTGGATAGTGGGTAAATGAGAATTGCTCTAATGATCTGTCTATCATCAATTATAAATACATTTCTTACAGTTGTGTTTGTGCTTACATTTGGTGCAATCATGCCATACATATTGGCTATACTCATATCTTTGTCTGCTACTACTGGAAATGGAATGGTAATTCCAGTGTTTAGATATATATTATAAACCCATGCTAAATGGGAAGAATTACTGTCTAAACTTATACCTATTAATTGAGTATTTCTTTCCACGAAAGAATTATATTGCTCTGCAAAAGCAATAAATTCAGTGGTTCACACAGGCGTGAAATCTCCTGGATGAGAAAATAGAACTACCCATTCTCCTGTATAATCAGATAATCTTAAGGGACCAAATGTGGATTGTGCTACAAAGTCTGGAGCTTTCATCCCCAAAGTTAGACATCTATTTTCATTCATTGTTTTCACCACCATATTATATTGTTTAATATATAATATTAGCCTTTCTTTAATATGGTGATTAATTTGCCAGGTTAAAAATAAGTTTCTACTTTATATTTATTTCTAAGTTCTTCTGCTTTATTTAAATATTTTTCTTGTTGTTTTAAAATTATTATTTGTTGATGTATTTGGTTTTTAACTTCTTCTAATTCACTGATACCTGCTGCTTTTTTGTATTTTAACTTTATTATGTGATATCCAAATTGAGTTTTTACAGGTTTACTTATTTCTTCTTCTTTCATAGAAAATGCTGCTTCTTCAAATTCTGGAACCATTTTACCTCTAGTGAATTCACCTAAATCTCCACCATTTGCTTTTGAAGGACAATTGGAATATTTGCTAGCAGCTTCTTCAAATGATAGTCCAGCATTTATTTCGTCAAGTACTTCATTAGCTTTTTCTTCATCTTTAACTAATATATGACTAGCTCGTACGGCTTCTGGAGTTTTGAAATACTCTTTCTTTTCATTATAAAATTCTGTTATCTCGTCTTCTGAAACAGTTATGCCTGAGAAGAGTTTATTGATTGCATATTGTTTTAAGATAGATTCTTTAGCACGTTCCAATTCCATCTTAAATTTCTCTTCCTCATCAAAACCTTTTTCAAGGGCTTCTAAATATAAAAGTTCATGGTTTACCAGTTCATTTGCTATTGTATTTATTCCTTGTGGTGAACTAAATTGTGCTGCAGTTTGTGGGTCTAATTGACTTAAAAAACTATATACGTCCTGATTTGTTATATCTTTTCCATTAACTGTTGCTAATACTTTGTTTTCGCTCATTATTTTTAATTCTCCTTTTTGAGTTATTTCTGATGCTTTTAACTCATTAAACGTATCATATTGAAAATTTGGTGTCAAGCTTGTGAATTAGTTTTTAATCTTCCGTTTCCATCCCTGTCTCTAGTAGTTAAATAAGCCACGAATATTAAAGATATTATAAGTCCTGTAAATATATTAATTATAGCTGCTATAGTGCCTATTATAATGTATTTAAATGAATTTAGACCCTTTTTTATATAGACTGTAAAATATATTATTATAAAATAAATAGTTCCAATAATTCGCCCTAAAATTATTGCCCCTTCATCTGTAATTTCCGGATTAACAATGCCAAATATGGCTCCTATAAAAAAACTAATTAATAATCCTAATAGAAGATAAGCTAAGTAAAAGATAAGTGCCTCTTTCCAATTTCTCTTTAGGCTAAAATTACTAAGATTTTTTGCCATTTTTCCCTCCTCTAATTTTATTTTAAAATAATGATTAATCTTCTATTAGTATATGTGGGAGATTAAGATATTTGCATCTTTTTTATGAAAAGGTCTCCTAATTCCCTTTCAATATATATATCTTCTAAATCCCAAAATTTCTTAAATTCAATATAGCTTTTTATAGCTTCTTTATTGTCTTTGTTGTCAGTTTTTATGGCTCTTATTAAGATGTTTTTTGGTGTGTGTTCCATATCTATAAATTCTAATAATTGTACTTGATAACCTAAAATCTCTAGAACATTAGCCCTAAGACTATCTGTTACCAAAGATGAAAGTTTTTCTTTAATTATACCGTGCTTTAGCATTGGTTCTAATACTGGATTTTGGATTTTATCATAGAATTCGTGTTGGCAGCAAGGCACAGATAGTATGATTTTCGCATTCCAATTTATAGCTTTAACTAATGCTGCATCAGTGGCAGTATCACAGGCATGAAGTGTTACCACCATATCTACATCTTTGGCTTCTTCAAAATTCTGAATGTCTCCATGGATAAATTTAAGTTTGGTATAGTTAAGATCCCCCGCTACTTCATTACAAAATTTAATTACATCTTCCTTTAAATCTAATCCAATAATATTTACATCTAAATTTAATATATTCACTAAATAATGATAAAGTGCAAAGGTCAAATAACTTTTTCCACATCCGAAATCTATTATATTTATA
>CAZMBD010000178.1:0-2723 GCA_964564325.1 uncultured Clostridiaceae bacterium | reverse complement strand
TATAGCATTTCTTGGTTTAAGTATATTTTCAAATGCACTGCTCCAAATTTGGCATCTATTTCTACCTTTTTCTTTAGCTACATATAAAGCTTGGTCTACTTTTGCAATGAGTTCATTTATTGTCTGACCATGAGTTGGATAGGTGGCTATTCCCATACTAACAGTAATATCTATTTTATCTCCAAGTATTTTTTCGTTTTGAATTTTTTCTCGTAGATAGTTTGATTTAAAAAAAGCTTCTTCAACACCTACATCTGGAAGGATAATTATAAATTCTTCTCCTCCATATCGTCCCAGTATATCCTCAGGACCAATGTTTTCCATAACAATTTTCGACATTTTTCTTAGAACTTCGTCACCTGTTGGATGACCAAATCTATCATTAACTCTTTTAAATCTATCGAGATCATACATTATTATACTAAATATCTCTTTATTACTACTTGCACTATCTAATAAATTATTTAGAGAATCTTCAAGATATTTTCTAGTTAATGCCCCTGTTAACTTATCGATAGAGGCTGTAAGTTGTAATTGATGTTTTTCTATTAATATAGCTAATAGATTAGAGAATTCTATACATTTTTGTAGTCCTTTATGGTTAAAATTATTTAATGCTCTATCAGATTCTAAATATAAATAAGCTAAGATATTTTGTTTAGTGCTTGGATTATTAGCTATAATAGGAATACATAAGTATGACTTTATATCTTCTAATAAAAAGTTAGCATCATTTTTATTTATACTTAATTTATCAGATACCAAAAGAGGCTCTTTAGTTATTTTTACTCTATTAAAAATATATTTATTTGATGGAAGGTTGTAATCGTTATTAGTAGAAGAGATTACATTTAAATCCTGTTTTTGATCTTCTATAATGACTAATCCTTTTGTAGCTAAAGTTATTGCAGCTAAATATTTAATTATTAATTTAATATCGTGGTTAGTATTGCCATTTAAGTTTATTAAAACGTCTTTTTCAGTTAATATATCTGAATGCATATATTGTTTACTTATAAATTGCATAAATTCTTTATTATTAATAAATGCATTTGTTTCATCTGAATTTATTAATTTAGATAGTTCTTCATAGGAATTTACCTCAAAAATATCTTTTAATTTTTCAAATTGTTTATTATTATGAGTGTTATTTTCAATATCTAGATCTAGGATATTTTCAATATATTTTATTCTATAAAAAGGTAGAGCAAGTTTATAGCTATTTACATATGTGAGCTTATATTCATCTGGAACTTGAAATATTAGTTTTTTAAGTATTTCACAAGCTTCAATATAGTAATTTGCAGCAAGATAGTAGTTTTCTTGATTGAAATAATAGTTTCCAAGTTCAGTGTTTATTTTTGCAATAAGTTGTTTGCTTTTTACCTTTTTTGCCAATCTTAAAGCTTTTAAAAGTGTTTCAATTTGGTTATTTTCTTTTTCAACAATGCCTTTAGTATAATAATACATAGCTTTAATTTGGTCAGGAAGTGTTTCTGTCATATATTTTTCAGCTTCGGATAGTAATTTTTTTGCATTTTTAAAGTCATTTTTTCTACTAAGGATTATTGAAGTTTCACATAAGGTAATTATTTTCAAATTATAATTTACAAGTTTATCTATGGAAGTAAGTATTTTTTCAATATTTGAATTATAAGTATTGATATCTTTAAATCGTATTTTTATAATATTAGAGTCTATTATATTGTTTAAATTTTCAATTGCCTCTTTGTTTTTATAGAAGTTTATAGCTTTAATAAAATATTTATTAGCTTTTTTAAAATCGCCATAGGCTTTAAATAAATTTGCACTTGCCCTATAAAATCTAGGTATATTTATTCCAAGATTTGGGTATTTTTCAAAATGTTTTTTAGCTAAATTGCAATAATAATATGCTTCAGAATAATTATTCATATCTATACATAAATTAGTTAAAGAAAGATAAGTATAGAAAGTCATATTTACATTATTCATATTTAGTGCTTTTTCTAGAGCTAATTTAAAATGATTGTAGGCTATTTTATAATCATATTGAATATGATAAACAACTGCAATATTTATTAATCCTATTAATTCGCTAGGCAATAAATTATATTCTTCACCTAAATCTTTAACCTTAATAAAATAGTTTAATGCACTATCTAGATTATAATTATCAAGATAAATGTTTCCAATATTGTTTAATGCAACTAATATCCCTCTTGTGTAGTTAACAGTTTCGAATAATTCGATACTTTTTTCATATAAATTAAGGGCTTCTTCAAATCTATCTAAATGGCTATAAATATAAGCTAAATGTCTATATGCATTTCCTTTTGCTTTATTCAAATCGTTACCACATTCTTCTATTATTTCTAATATTAGTTGAATACTTTCATCTATTAGGTTTTGCTCTATTAATAGTATTGTTTTGATACGTTTTACTTCTAAACTTGCTTCTAAGTATTCATAGTTTTCTAGTGCTTTATCTGCTTTATCTAGGTATTTTATGGTTTCTTCAGTTTCATGTACAAGATTCATTACTTGTGCCATATTTATATATACATCGATTAAGGTTTTGTGATTTTTTGTTATATCTGCTAATTCTTCAGCTTTAGTAAAACAATTTATTGCTGATTGATAATTTCCTGATTCTAAATATAGTATTCCTATTTCTATTAATAGTTCAGTTTTTTCAATTAGATTTGCATTATCAACCATAGAAAGTGCTTTTTCTAAGTTTT
>CAZMBD010000177.1:0-2731 GCA_964564325.1 uncultured Clostridiaceae bacterium | reverse complement strand
TACACGGAGGTGATATATTGTTTAATGTTGATATTTCAAGTAGTACACCAATTTATGAACAAATAGTAGATAATGTAAAGGAAGGAATACTTAAAGGATTAATAGAGCCTGGGGAGAAACTACCTTCTGTAAGGGAATTAGCAAAGATGATGAGATTAAATCCAAATACAGTACAAAAGGCTTATCAAGAATTAGAAAGGCAAAAAGTAACTATTACTTTAAGGGGAAAGGGGACTTATGTTTCCACAGATTATAAACCCAGAAAGGATGAGGATAAATTAATGGAAGTAAAGGAAATGTTCAAAAAGGGCATAGTGGAAGCTCATTATATGGGTTTTACAGAAGAAGATATATTAAAAATGATTAGAGAATTATTGGAAGAATTGGAGGGGGGTAGGCTCAATGATTAGAGGTTGTAATATTGATAAGTATTTAGGAGGAGACAAAATACTTAATAATGTAAATATCAATGTAAATAAGGGTTCTATATATGGATTAATAGGTCCAAATGGGGCAGGTAAAACCACATTGCTTAAAACTTTAACAGATATATATGAGCCAGAAAAGGGAGAAGTGTTCATATTAGGAGAAAGTATCAAGGAAAATGCTAAAGTAAAAGCAAATCTTGGCTATGTGGCAGATAGTTTGAATTTTTATCCTGATTTCAAATTAGAAGATGTGGTGGACTTTTATAGAAATACTTATCCTAATTGGGATGAAGGTAAATATATTAAACTTAAAAATATATTTAAATTAGATGAAAAGAAGAAAATAAAATCTTTGTCTAAGGGAATGAAAACTCAATTGGCATTTATGCTAAATATTTCTATAAGTCCAAAGGTTTTAATACTAGATGAACCTACATCAGGTTTAGATCCTGTAATTAAAAGAAAAGTATTAGATATTTTAATAGAAGAAGTAAGTGAAAATGAAACCACTGTGCTTATATCTTCTCATCATTTGGGAGAATTAGAAAGAATATGTGATCATATAGGAATAATTCATGAAGGACAAATTTTATTAGAAGAAAGCATAGATGATCTGAAATCTAATGTAAGAAAGATTCAAGTGGCATTTAAAGGTGATATTCCAGAGAAAATAAAAAGCAATCCAGATATTTTAAAAATAGAAAATAGAGGCAAAGTATATGAAATAATTGTAAATGATAATGTAGATATTTTTATAGAAAATTTAAAGAAATATAATCCTATATTATTAGATACTATAGATATGTCCTTAGAAGAAATATTTGTTTATAAAATGGGAGGTGTAGGATATGGATTTGAAGATATTATCCTTTAATAAAACCCTATTTAAAAAAGATTTTAATATGGTAAAGTTTTTGATATTGTTTGTAGCGGGAATGATATTTGCTACAACTACAGTTCATATAATATCTAGGGGGTATGCCTTCAATAATTTACAGGAATACTATGTGGAGCATGGAATTGAATATAATAAGGAAAGCTTAGTAAAAGGCTATAAGGATGAGGTAAATTGGAGGATTGGTGATTGCAATTCCAATGGAGCTAATATTTTTTTCATATTTGGGATGCCAATTGCCTTAATTGCTATATTATTTGGAGAAGAAAAGAGGAAAAGAACCTTTGAGATACTTAAGGTAATGCCCTATACTAGATATGAAATATTTTTCAATAAATTATTGGTAGCTTTAGTATCCATAGTATTGCCTTTTGTTATAAATGGATTGATTATGATATTAGCATTAGCTTTTTCTCCTAATTTGAGGATGTTTTATTCAGCAGGGCAGGTAATTAAGTGGATATTATTATATATTTATTATCAATTGCCTATTTTAGGATTTACACTAATATTTGGAACTCTTACAGCTAATACAATTTCTCATGTGATTCTAACTATAATATTTTTAATATTTCCCATGGGATTTACCACATTGATTTTTTGGAATTTAGATATGTTTGGATTAAATTTAGGAAATATAAATATATTCGTTGAAAATATATATATGGACATTATGAATTATCCCCCCTTAGGTGTTTTGATAAATCAAGGAGCTGAGTCGTATATCATATATACTTTAATCTCTTTTGTGATGATAGTATTAGCTAAAATATTATTCGACAAAAATAAAATTGAAAGAAGTGGAGAAACATTAGAGTTTGAAAACACTGAAGGATTTTTCAAATTTGGAGTGGGTATATGTACAGCACTTTTAATGGGTATAGTACTTGCTTTAATTTTTGGTGATTTTATTTATCTATCTGGAATCCGTACAATTTTAGTGATGGTTTTAGGTTATATAGCAGGTGGAATATTAGGCTATTTAGTAGCTAATGTAAGCATAAAGGCCAATAGATCCAAAGCCTAGTGCACCAGTGCGCCAGAAGTGCAAGGGGGACAGTCCCTATTGCAGTCCAGTTTTTTCCAGCCCCCAACAAGTCCTTTTTTATGATATTGATTATGTTTCAATTATTGGGGTAATATTATATAATATTAAGGGGCAAAAGGATGATTGTAAAATGAAAAAAGGATTAAAATGGTTTGACAATACATTAATCCATATAATAAATCATAAATTAAATAATAAATCTTTAGATAAATTTATGTTGATTTTCACAAATTTTGGTGGTGTAATATGCACCACCTGTTTCACATTATTATTAATATTATTGGGAAAAACAAGATTTACTGGTTTACAAGTAGCTGTGACTTTGGCAATTTCTCAAACTATAACCTATGTTTTAAAGGC
>CAZMBD010000176.1:0-2755 GCA_964564325.1 uncultured Clostridiaceae bacterium | reverse complement strand
ATCATTGTTTATAGAAAAAGTTTATGGGTAATTTATATAATGAAGTTAATTTGTACAATATGTTTATATTCTAAAAGTGATTAAAATATTATAAGGAGGGCTTAATAGATGTTAGTTGGAAAACAAGCACCAAATTTTAAAGCTAAAGCTTATCATAAGGGAAAAATTGTTAGTGTTGATTTAGAAGATTATAAGGGAAAATGGGTTGTATTATGTTTCTATCCAGGAGATTTTACTTTTGTTTGACCTACTGAGTTGTCACAAATAGCAGTTGGCTATGATACATTACAATCACTAAATGTGGAAGTATTGGCAGTATCAGTAGATAGTGTATTTTCACATAAAGTATGGGATGAAACAGAATTATCTAAAATGGTAGATGGAGGCATACCTTATCCAATGCTTTCTGATCAAGGTGGAAAAATTGGAGAATTATATGGAGTATATGATGAAGAAGGCGGAACAGATATAAGAGGTAGATTTATTATTGATCCAGAAGGTATAATACAAGCTGCTGAAATTTTAACTCCGCCAGTAGGAAGAAATCCAGAAGAATTATTAAGACAAATAAAAGCATACCAACATCACCAAAAAACTGGAGAAGTAATGCCATCTGGTTGGCAAGAAGGAGATACTACATTATCTCCATCAACAAAATTAGCTGGAAAGGTATGGGAAGTTTGGAAACCGAAAAAATAAGGGATTTTTTCCCTTATTTTTTTATGGTTTTTGAAAGTATACCATATTAAAGAAAATTATTTAAAAAGCTCTACTTTTCTGATATAATACTATATAGTTGGTTAAATAAATATAAAATATTAAGAAACAATCTTGTTAATAATAACTATAGTCTTAAATATAGTATATTTTGAATAGAATAAGAACTAATTTACATACTATTTATGTATAAGTGAATAAAGCATAGGCTATAGGATTAAAATACCAGTATAAAGGAGGAGTTAATTTGAAAACGGATGTTCAAATTGCACAAGAAGCCAAAATGCTTCCCATTACAGAGGTGGCAGAAAAATTAGGTTTAAAGGAAGATGATTTAATACAATATGGTAAGTATAAGGCAAAAATTAAATTAGATGTACTGGAAAAACTACAAGACAAAGAAGATGGAAAATTAATTTTAGTAACAGCTATTAATCCAACCCCTGCAGGTGAAGGTAAAACTACTACCAATATAGGTCTTTCGATGGCTTTAGAAAGAATGGGTAAAACTGCTATAACTACTATTAGAGAACCATCTTTAGGGCCAAGTTTTGGTATAAAGGGTGGAGCTGCTGGAGGAGGATATGCTCAAGTAGTACCTATGGAAGATATAAATCTTCATTTTACTGGGGATTTTCATGCAATAACTACAGCACATAATTTAATTGCAGCATTATTAGATAATCACATACATCAAGGGAATAAGTTAAATATTGATCCTAGAAGAGTTGTTTGGAAAAGAGTTTTAGATATGAATGATAGGGCATTAAGAAATATAGTAGTGGGTCTTGGTGGAAAACCAAATGGAGTACCTAGAGAAGATGGCTTTGATATAACTGTAGCTTCAGAGATTATGGCTATATTCTGTTTATCCAAAGACTTAGAAGATTTTAAAGAAAGAGTTGGAGAAATTATTGTAGCTTACACATATGATGGTGACCCTGTATTTGCTAAGGATTTAGATGCACAAGGTGCAGTGGCTGTACTTATGAAAGATGCAATTCATCCAAATTTAGTACAAACATTGGAAAATACTCCTGCATTAATTCACGGTGGACCATTTGCCAATATTGCTCATGGATGTAACTCTATGTTAGCTACACAAATGTCTTTGAAATTAGCAGATTATACAATTACAGAGGCAGGTTTTGGTGCTGACTTAGGTGCAGAAAAATTCTTTGATATTAAATGTAGATTTGGTGGTTTAAAGCCAGATGCTACTGTAATAGTTGCTACCATAAGAGCTTTAAAATATAATGGCGGAGTTAAGAAAGAAGATTTAGGCGAAGAAAATATGGAAGCTTTAAAGATAGGCTTTGCAAATCTTGAAAAACATATAGAAAATGTAAATAAATTTGGAGTACCTGCTATAGTTGCTATAAACCAATTCCCAACAGACACTCAACAAGAATTAGACTATGTATTAAATAGATGTAAAGAACTAGGTGCGGAAGCTGTATTATCAGAAGTTTGGGCAAAGGGTGGAGAAGGCGGAATTGAATTAGCTGAGGCAGTAGTTAAAGTATGTGAAACTAAAGAATCTAAATTTGCACCAATATATGATGTGGAAAGTTCCATAAAAGAAAAGATTGAAAAAATAGCTAAGGAAGTTTATGGAGCAGATGGAGTTGATTATACTAAGGCTTGTGAAAAGGAAATAGCTAATATTGAAAAATTAGGATTTGATAAGATGCCAATTTGTATGGCTAAGACTCAATATTCTTTATCAGATGATCCAAATCTATTAGGTAGACCAGAAGGCTTTAGAATTACTGTAAGAGACATAAGAATATCTAAGGGTGCAGGTTTCTTAGTAGCCTTAACAGGTAATATAATGACTATGCCAGGACTTCCTAAGGTACCGGCAGCAAACAAAATAGACATATTAGAAGATGGGGAAATTGTAGGACTGTTTTAAATAAAGTCTGGAGGTTTTCTTCCATGCTTTTTGAACTTTAAAACTTAGGTATTATAGATTTAGGGAGGTGAAGTAGTGTCAAATTATGACTCTAAAATAAAGAGTAAACAAGTAGATGAT
>CAZMBD010000175.1:0-2766 GCA_964564325.1 uncultured Clostridiaceae bacterium | reverse complement strand
GGTCTAACCGACCTAAAAAGTGCAGTAAATTATAATGATATATACGATGTATTAACATCATTAAATCTTACCATATATACCCCTTCCCTCTATATATTGCCTTCACGCATAGACAAATATGAGAATAAGACAGGTATAAAGGGAGAAAACCTTACTCAAACTGGCAGAGAGAAGGGCATACAAAAACTAATGAGTATTAATCTATTAAAAAGATTAGAATCGTCTGTTCATTCTTTTAAATTAACACTTTTAAAGATAAAAGACTATATAGATTCCACCATTGAAATTATTGAAAATTTTGATGGACATGCCAGTTTAGATTTAAGGGAAATTCAAAGTGGAGAGAGCTTTGATTTTGATGACCAAAATACTGATTATTTTACAGTAGGTAGGAAGATACAAATTGACTTGGAAGATATGGATTACATGTCCTGGTATAGGGAGCTAAAAAAGGATGCAGAGTATCTGGAACTACTTGCATCAATGATAGAAGATATAGAGCCAAAATATGATAATAAATTAAAAAAATTACTAGAATTGATTGATAATAAAATAAATAGTCCTATAAACCAAGGAAATAAAAAGATATTAATCTTCACAGCCTTTTCTGATACAGCCGAATATATTTATGAGCATGTATCATCCCAGGTGTTGGAAAAACATAGATTAAATTCAGCCCTGATAACAGGAAGTGTGGATGGTAGGACTACCCTGAAAAATTTCAGAGCAGATATGAATCGAGTCTTAACTTGTTTTTCACCTATGTCAAAAGATAAAGACACTATTTTGCCTGATGAAAATAGGGAAATAGATATACTAATAGCTACAGATTGTATTTCGGAGGGACAAAACCTCCAAGATTGTGATTACTTAATTAATTATGATATTCATTGGAATCCAGTAAGAATAATTCAAAGATTTGGTAGGATTGATAGAATCGGAAGTAAAAACTCCCAGATACAACTGGTGAACTTCTGGCCTGATATGGATCTAGATGAATATATAAATTTAAAATCCAGAGTGGAAACAAAAATGAAAATATCTGTTATGACCTCAACAGGTGATGATGATCCTATAAACCAGGAGGAAAAAGGTGATTTAGAGTACAGAAGGGCCCAACTGGAAAGGTTGAAGGAAGAAGTTGTTGATTTGGAAGACATAAGTGGTGGTATATCAATAATGGATTTGGGTCTAAATGACTTCAGATTGGATCTTATTTCCTATCTAGGTAAGTATAAGAGACCAGAATCAATCCCCATGGGAATCCATAGCGTAACCTCTTCTCAGCTAGATATTGAACCTGGTGTTATATTTGTGTTGAAAAATATAAATGACAAAGTAAACAAAAACCATCAAAATAGAATCCATCCTTTTTATATGGTCTATATTGCTAATTCGGGTGATATAATAACTAATCACCTAGAACCTAAGGAGATGCTAGATACCATAAGACTTTTATGTAGGGGAAAGATGGAAATAGATAAAAAACCAACAAAAGCATTTAATAAAGAAACCAAGGATGGTAAAAGAATGGAGTTCTATTCGGAGCTACTATCTCTTGCAATAGATTCTATTGTAGATGTGAAAGAAGAAAAGGACCTGGATAGCTTCTTGAGTGGGAAATCCATTAGTTTCTTATCAAACCAAATTAGTGGTTTAGATGATTTTGAATTAATATCATTTTTAGTAATAAAGTAGGTGGGAAGATGTTGGGATTAGTAGATAGTACTAGGATTAGAAAAATAATACCTAAAAAATTAATTTTTGAAAAATTCAACAAGGAATTTAATAATAAAAGAAAAAATAGCTTTAATGATGATATTGCCAGAGTTAGCCTAACCAATGAAATATCTCCTCATTCATTAAATATAGAAGAGGGAAAAGATATTAAGAGTATATTTGTACTAAGACTGGATGTAAAGAAAGAGAAAATAAATCCAACTAATATCTCTATTCTAGCTAGGTTTTTTGAACAAAAAATTTTATTCTTAATAGTCTATGAAAATGAGGGTAAATTGGGCATATATGAAGAAAAATTATTTCAAACAGACTATCAACCTATAAATGATTTGAAAATTGAAATAAAAGGCTTAAACTTAGATACTATTTGGGAAAATCTTGTATTAGATATATCCGGCTATGAAATAGAAGAAGATAGGAATTTGCATGAACAGATAGAAATAGAAGAACAAAGAAAAAAGCTATTAAAAGAAATAAATAAGCTAGACAATCAAGCTAGAAGAGAAATTCAACCTAAGAAAAGTTTTGAAATCTACAAAAAAATAAAAAAACTGAAAAAAGAACTGGAGGCTTTATAGATGGATAAATTAAAATTAGAAACAAAAAATTTAGCACAGGAGAAATTTAAAAAGCTGGCAGAACTTTTCCCCAATGCTATAACAGAAACTATAGTAGGGCAAGATAAAGAGGGGAATGATATTATAGACAGGGCCATAGATGCAGATGTTTTAAGACAGGAAATAGCAGATTATGTAATAGAGGGAAGAGAAGAAAGATATGAATTTACCTGGCCAGACAAAAGAAAATCAATGCTTCTCGCAAATGCTCCTATAAATAAAACCCTAAGGCCAATTAGGAAAGATAGCTTTAAATTTGATGAAACGGAAAACTTATACATAGAGGGAGACAACCTAGATGCCTTAAAGCTCTTGAGAGAAACCTATCTAGGAAAGGTCAAAATGATATATATTGATCCACCCTATAACACAGGAAATGATTTTGTTTATGAAGACGATTTTGCTCAAA
>CAZMBD010000174.1:0-2773 GCA_964564325.1 uncultured Clostridiaceae bacterium | reverse complement strand
AATACCAAGTCTTACCAGTGTCTATATTTATATTATACCCTAATTGAGTAAAGTAAGAGTTACAAAAAAATTACGATTTCTTGGGGGATAGTACCCATAAAAATAACTTGATTTTTATAAGCCAGGCCTAAAAAAATCAAGTTAATTAAGTACCAAAGGCTGTACATATGACAATTCGCCTCTTTTTATTATGCTAAAAACATTTCTAAATCTTCATCAACAGTTCCTATACCTGATATTCCAAAGTTCTCTACTAATACTTTAGCTACATTTGGTGATAAAAACGCTGGTAGTGTTGGTCCTAAATGAATATTTTTTACTCCTAGATAAAGTAATGCTAAAAGTACTATTACAGCTTTTTGTTCATACCATGATATATTATAAACTATAGGAAGTTCATTTATATCATTTAATTCAAATATTTCTTTTAGTTTTAAAGCTATTAATGCCAGTGAATAAGAATCATTACATTGTCCTGCATCTAGTACTCTAGGAATTCCACCAATATCACCTAAATTAAGTTTGTTGTAACGATATTTAGCACATCCTGCAGTTAATATTACTGTGTCCTTTGATAGCTTTTCTGCAAACTCTGTATAATAACTTCTGGATTTCATTCTTCCGTCACAACCAGCCATAACAAAGAATTTTTTAATATCTCCAGATTTAACTGCCTCTACAATCTTATCTGCCAATTCAAATACTTGGGCATGGGCAAAGCCACCTACAATTTTGCCATTTTCAATTTCTTTAGGTGCTGGTAGTTTCTTGGCATGTTCTATGATTTCACTAAAATCTTTTGCTTTGCCATCTTCTCTATCTTCTATATGTTTAAATCCTGGATATCCTGTAGCTCCTGTAGTATAAACTCTTTCTGTATAGCTTTCTTTTGGTGGTATTATACAATTTGTTGTAAATAATATTGGTCCATTAAAAGATTCAAATTCTTCATTTTGTTTCCACCAAGCATTGCCATAATTACCTACAAAATTTGAATACTTTTTGAAAAATGGATAATAATGAGCAGGCAACATTTCACCATGAGTATAAATATCTACTCCTGTATCTTTTGTCTGTTCTAAAAGTTCCTCTAAATCTTTTAAATCGTGTCCAGATATTAATATAGCAGGATTATCCCTAACTCCTATATTTACCTCAGTTATTTCTGGATTTCCATAAGCACCTGTATTTGCTGCATCTAACATTGCCATAGTATCTACACCAAATTTCCCTGTTTCCAAAGTAAGTTCTACCAAATCTTCTACGCTTAATGTATCGTCCAATGTAGCTACTAGTGCTTTCACCATAAAATCATAAATTTCTTCATTTTCTTTTCCTAAATTTAAAGCATGTTCAGCATAAGCTGCCATCCCCTTAAGTCCATAAGTAATTAACTCTCTTAGAGAACGTATATCTTCATTTTCCGTAGCTAATACTCCTACTTCAGCAGAATTTGACTTTGCAAAAATTTCCGAATTGGTTTCTACTTCAAAAGTAGCTGCATCATGTAATTCACCTAATTTTACTCCCTTATCTATTAATTCTTTTTTTATTTCTTCTCTGAGAACTAAAGCTTCTTTTATTTTTTCAATAAAATCATTTTCATCAAAATTTGCATTAGTAATTGTCATAAATAAACCATTTAACATAAAATGATTAGCTTTTTGAAATCTAATTCCTGCTTCTAATCCTTTCTGCTGCAATATGGCAATACCTTTCAATGTGTAAATCATTAAATCTTGTAAATTGGCAACCTTATTAGTCTTTCCACATACCCCCCTCATTGTACAACCTGTTCCTTTTGCAGTTTCTTGACATTGATAACAAAACATATTCATTTTAAATCCCCCTCTATTTTTCAACTTATCTATATAGTATGTTATATTTTATATAAATTCGGTATCTTTTGTTACCATTTTTGTAAATAATAAATAAAAGAGATTATATAATTAATTTAAATTAATTACATAATCTCCTAAATAGCTAATTATCGTAAACATGCCTTCAACTTTTCTAAATCTATTATTTTAAAAGAATTTCTATGAAAATCCAAGATTCCTTCTTGCTTCATATTTGCTAGTTCTCTTGAAAGAGAAGGTCTAGATACAAGCAAATATTCAGCCAATTCTTTTCTATTTAAAGGTATATTAAAAATAAGACTATTGTTTATATTATATTGTTTAAGTAAATATATGCTAATTTTTTCTCTTATGCTTTTTAAAGAAAGAAGCTCTACTTTTTCATTTAAAATAAGTGCTTTTATCGCTACTATTTGCAGCATATTTTGTATTAATGTTTTGTGACCAGTGCAACTTTTATGGCATACTCCTACAATTTTTTGTGGAGGAAAAAACATAATAGTACAATCAGTATATGCTTCTACAGTTGATAACCAAATATTAGTAGAAAAAGCTGCTACTTCCCCAAATAGTTCTCCTACTGTTAATTTTGACATTATAACCCTATCACCAGCTAAAGTTTCTTTACAAATGATTACTTTCCCATCTAAAACTATTCCTATTCCTGTTAATTGCTCTCCTTCAATGGTTATTGTCTCATTTTTCTTGTAGGTTTTTATATTAGGTTTTAAACAAAATAGCATGCTTTTAAGCTGTTCCTTTTCAAGATTTTTAAATAACTCAATCTTCATTAATTGATTAATCCATTTTTCATACATAAACTCACCTAACTTTTTTAAATTAACCGTTTCTCCTATAACTTTATTATATCACAAATACTCACCATAGCCTTCTTTCTCCATATCTTCTTTTTT
>CAZMBD010000173.1:0-2798 GCA_964564325.1 uncultured Clostridiaceae bacterium | reverse complement strand
AATATTAAAAATGTAAGTTCTATATCTAGGGAAAATGCATCGATTGTAATATTGGAATTTAATAGAGATACTAATATGGATTCAGCAATAATAGAAATTAATGCAATGTTGGATTTAATTAAACCAGTGTGGGATGATTATTCTATAAATTCACCTATGACAATGAGATTAAATCCAGATATGTTGCCAGTTATGGTATCTGCTGTAGATGTAGAAAATTTGGATATAGCCCAAATTTCTGAAATGGTAAAGGAAAAAATAATTCCTGAATTAGAAAGTGTAAATGGTGTTGCGTCTGTAACGGGGATAGGTTTACTAGAAGAGAAGATTGAAGTTTTTATAGATCCTGAAAAAATAGAGGATTTAAATAAAGAAATATTAAATGTAATAGATTCTGAACTATTAGAAGCAGAGGATCAATTAAATAAGGCGAAAAAAGAAATTGAAGATAGTAAAGCAAAATTAACCTCTGAAGAAAAGAAACATACTACAAAATTATCTGAAGGCGAAAAAGCTATAAATATGGGAAAAGAACAGATTTCTCTAGCAGAATCTAAAATTTCAGCTGGAAAAACTGAATTAATTAAGAATAAGAATGAATTAGAAAAAGCATTAAAGGAAATTGAACAAAAAGAAAAAGAATTAAAGGCTAGTGAAGAGGCATTATTAGCTTTAGGAGAGAATATAACAGATGAAGATAAAGCAAATTTAGAAGGTATAAGGTATAATCTAGAATTGATTTCACAGAAGAAAGCTGAAACTAGCAAAGGACTTGAAACAGTATCTGCTAAGATGCTAGAAATTGAAAAAGAAGAAAATACTCTAAAGTCAAAGAAATCTGAGCTTGTAGCACAGGAACAAGAAGTAAAAACAGGCAAACTTCAATTGACCATGGAAATGGATAAGGCAAAAGTTCAATTGGAAAGTGGAGAGAAAACATTAGATGAAAAAATAGAGGAATTTGAAAGTGCTAAGAAGGAAGCATTTAAAAAAGCTTCACTAGATGATGCTATAACTCCAGAGATGATTTCAGGCATATTAGCAGCCCAGAACTTTTCTATGCCAGCTGGCTATGTATCTAATGAAGAAGGCATAAAGCATCTTGTAAAAGTTGGAGATAAAATTAAAGATGAAACAGAGATGGAAAATTTATTATTATTTGATACTGGTGAAGATGTAATTGGGAAAATTTATTTAAAAGATGTTGCAAATATAGCTATGAAGGATAATTCTAAAGATATATATGCAAAGGTAAATGGAAATGATGCTGTAATGCTGGTTTTCCAAAAGCAAAGTACCTTTTTAACTTCAGATATATCCAAAGAAATTAGGGAAAGAGCTGAAGAATTATCCTCAGAATATGAAGGTTTGAGTTTTACAAATTTAATGGATCAAGGTATGTATATTGATATGGTTGTGGATTCAGTACTAAAGAATATAATTTACGGAGGAATATTAGCTATAGTAGTACTTATATTATTCCTAAAGGATATAAAGCCTACATTCATAATAGCAGTGTCTATACCTATAAGTATAATTTTTGCAATTGCTATGATGTATTTTACAGGAGTTACTATCAATATTATTTCCTTAGCAGGATTAGCTCTTGGAGTAGGTATGCTAGTGGATAACTCTATAGTTGCCATTGAAAACATTTATCGTTTAAGAAATGAAGGTATGACTGCAAAGGAAGCTGCTATAGAAGGAGCTAGGGAGATTTCAGGTGCAATTACTGCATCTACTCTTACTACTGCTTGTGTATTTTTACCTATAGTATTTATTGAAGGTATTTCACGACAATTATTTGTAGACATGGGTTTGACAATAGCTTATTCATTATTTGCAAGTCTCATGGTTGCATTGACTCTAGTACCTACTATGGCTTCTGGTATGCTAAAAAAAGATAGCAATATAAAATACAATACTTTTGAGAAGTTTAGAAATGGCTATGAAAAGCTATTGAGAAGTGCATTAAATCACCGAGGCCTTGTAATGACTATTGTTGCTATAGTACTTGTACTAAGTGTATTTGGAGCTTTCTCTATGGGTACAGTGCTTTTACCTGAAATGGATGCTCCTCAAATGTCTATGACTATACAAATGCCTAAGGAAGCCACATTTAATGATACAAAGAATATGACTGATACTGTGTTTGAAAGATTACTGGAAATAAAGGAGATTGAAACTATAGGAGCCTTTAAAAGCGATTCTATAAATAGCTTAGGTGCAGGAACTGATGGGGATTCTATATCTTTATATTTATTGTTAAATGAAGATAAGGCTATAAGTAATGACGAGATTAAAAGAAAGATAATTGAAAGAACGGATGACTTAGATTGTACAATTACAGTAACTGCAAATAATATGGATACATCTGCATTGATGGGCTCTGGAATGGAAGTGATAATAAAAGGTAGAGAGATAGATACACTAAAGAATATAGCATCTGATATGGCAAATTTACTTAAAGAAACAGAAGGAGTAGATGAAGTAGATGATGGTATAGAGAAGGGCTTAACTGAAATTAGAATTGTTGTGGATAAAGAAAAGGCAATGGAAAATGGATTAACTGTAGCTCAAGTATTTTCACATATTAACTCAATAATAGGTAAGGAGAAAACTTCTACTACATTGTCTACAAAAAATAAGGATTATCCAGTGATTGTATTAGATGGAAGTCACCAAAATATCACTAAGGCTGATCTAGAAGATATAATTATAAAAACAAAAAAGAATGAAGAGGAAGTGGAAATTTCTATAGGTGATATTGCTACAATTACAGAAACACAAGGTATATC
>CAZMBD010000172.1:0-2875 GCA_964564325.1 uncultured Clostridiaceae bacterium | reverse complement strand
AGGTGGTCTATTATGAAATTAATATTAGATTCCGAAGAACGCAATGTAGCAGGTTCTAGGGTTAAAATTGCACGGTTAAAAAATAATATGACACAGCAGGAACTGTCAGTAAAACTTGAGACATTGGCGGTCTATGTTGATAGAGCAAGTATTTCAAAACTCGAACAGAAGAAAAGGATTATAACCGATATTGAACTAGTAGCCTTATCTCAAGTATTAAAAGTAAGTGTCAATTGGCTCTTAGGTCTTGATAAATAAGTTTCGTTTCAATATACACCTATTCTTATGAATCTAATACTTATTCTTTCATCCACCTACCCCTATGCTACTAGCAGGTATTTGTTTGTGCCTTTATTTTTACCTTCTATCCCTCATTTATAAACAAAAAGCACACCCCCTTATACCTCTAGATGCAGTATAAGAAAGGTGTGCCCCTTTCAGCAATATGCCTTCATGTTACCATGTTTTAGTTGGCTATACAAGAACTATACTATTTCTTTTTTGCAATTATAGTCCAGCGGATAGCCGTTTTAGCGATAGAATCATGTTCCTCTGTCAATGTATCCACTTTAGTATAATAGGGTCTTAGATTAAATTTGTAACTATTTTTTACTAAAAACTCACTTGCTTGTATAAGTGCTTTTACTGTCACATAGGCAGCCTTAACTCCTATACAATCTATGTGAACAATAGAATCCCTTGAGGCATATTCAATTATAGCCTCTGAAACAGCGTTAATATTACTGCTTGCAGATACTCTTAATACCTGTATATTCATAAAACAAAGTCCCTCCTTAATGCTTATTTCAAGCATTATAGAGAGGGATTTCATTTTACTTCAAGTTTAAATAAGTGAAATTGTTATCTTTTGCAAACAGTTAAACTTTGTTTGTTGCTTCTTATAAACAGTTGAACTCTATTGTTTTATCTTGTAATCAGTGGTGACAATATGTTTGCCAAATTCAGATATATTTGCTCCACTGTTTGATAAGGAGTAACAATTAAATTTATCTTATTAAATAGTATATTTTCAAAAACACTTTAATAATAAAAAATAAAAGACTTCATAGTTTAACTGTTTGTAAGGATTTAACAATCGTTTTATATTTCTATATATATTATACTGGCGTCAAAAATGAAAACGTGACACTTTTTTAGAAGTTTTTTAAAGGTTTTTTTGATTTTATTCTACAGCACTTTTCAGTCCTGTATTATAATCTTTAACAACTATTCTTTTTTTATCATATCTTATCGGCTGTAGTTGTGCACTTTTATACGCTTTATCTACCTGCTCTTTTTTGGCCTCCCCTGCATCCTTTGCTTCTTCGAGAACCATCTTATAAATATATCTAAACCCTAACTCCTGAAGACTCTTGACGTTATTCTCAAAACTTTTTAACCCAGCCTCATCGTTGTCTATAAGTAGATATATCTTTATTTTATCTCTTGCATCTTTACATAATTCATAAAGTTGATATAATTGTCCCCTGCTTATCGAATGACCAAACATCCCAACCGTATTTTTATAGCCATGCTTAAGAACCATTTTCATTACATCAAAGGGTCCTTCTACGATAAAAACTTCTTCTTTACTACTATTAACTAACCGATTGGCATTATATAAAGTGCACCCTGATTTAAATCCCTCAAAATTATAATACTTTTTATATTTGCAGTTTTGATTCTCAATCTCTTTTATTTGTTCTTCTCTGCTCATAGTATCTTCTAATCCCAATCTTTTAGCCCAATAATCATAGTGTTCTTCCTCGCTATATTTATTTCTACCGACAACGCCTACAAGCCTATCCTCTAAATCTCTAACTAAGAAACATATCCTATTTTTAAAGTCATTAGTACAATCTCTTCCTGCAAAATACACTTCCATCTCTTCCGCATCCTTTACTGTAAAGCCTCTTTCAAAAAATGTAGGAGGATACACCCCTTTATTAAAGCCAAAACCTTTAAGACTAATCTCTGGAAGAATTCGTTTCTCAAGCATAATCTCTTCATCAATATTTATAAATTCCTTTTTTATTTCTTCGGCATTAATTTCAGGGGGATTAGTAACTGTAATTCCTAAAACTCCTGATATCCATTCTAGTGCTTCAATAAAACGATATCCTTTTTTTTCGCATACAAACTTAATAAAGTTTTTTCTTTCTCCACATTTAAAACAGCCAACGAAATAAGAATCATCTGTACCTTTCTTTAAAATTGCATGTTGATATCTTTTGCTGTGCATATCACACTCCCAGGGGCAGTGCTCAAATTTTCCATTTTCTATTATATACCCCATAGTTCCAATTACATACTCTATATATGATTGGCTGCTATCATTAATCTTCTGTTTTAATTCATTATAGTATGCATATGTCTTCTGCTGATAGTTATTATATTCATCCTTCTCCTTTTCCGGGTGATATTTTAGGTATGTTTTAACAACTACTCTAATTTCTTCGTTATCATTATGGGTAAGATAGTTTTCTATATAACTTCTATTTATTTTATCAATTTGTTTGAGTGTTAGTCCCTTATGTTTTCCAAATCTAATAATATAATCACCCGCATATGTTTTAAAACATTCTGCAATTTCTTCTTTTACTAAATTGTTCGTGCTTCTCTTATATTGTCCCCATAGGTACTGCAAACCTGAAAAATTGGCATGGATAATTTCCATATTCATAATTTCCAGCATATCCATCCCTTTTACCTTACCAAATGAAAATGATTTATTTTTCATAAACATCGCCTCCGTTTCAGATTGGAGGCATTCTATTGCTCACTACGTTATGTTTCAAATTTTCATCTGATTTTTTATAATTTTTCAGGTAAAAATTTGATTTTCTTCCTGCTGTGGCTAAAATGTCAAAAACAG
>CAZMBD010000171.1:0-2901 GCA_964564325.1 uncultured Clostridiaceae bacterium | reverse complement strand
AGTTTTATATGGACATTAGGAGGTGTAGATAAATAATGGCTAGAATTGCAGGTGTTGACTTACCAAGAGATAAAAGGGTAGAAATTGGATTAACCTATATATACGGAGTAGGTAGATCTAGGTCAAATGAAATATTACAAAAAGCCAATGTAGATCCAAATACAAGAGTAAAGGATTTAACAGAAGCAGAAGTAAACAATTTAAGAAGCATAATAGACGAATACAATGTAGAAGGGGATCTAAGAAGAGAAACTGCATTAAACCAAAAGAGATTAAGAGAAATCAACTGTTATAGAGGTATGAGGCAAAGAAGAGGTCTTCCATCTAGAGGACAGAGGACTAAAACTAATGCAAGAACATGTAAAGGTCCTAAGAGACAAGTTGGTAAGAAAGGCAAGAAATAGTGAGAGGAGGGAAGAAAGTTGGCAACTAAAAAGGGAAAAACTACTCGTGTAAGAAAAAGAGAACGAAAAAACATAGAGAGAGGTCAAGCTCATATTTCATCCACTTTTAATAATACAATGGTAACATTAACAGATTTACAAGGAAATGTTATATCTTGGGCCAGTGCTGGACAATTAGGATTTAGAGGTTCTAGAAAATCCACTCCTTTTGCAGCTCAACAAGCTGCAGAAGAAGCAGCTAAAAAGGCTATGGAACACGGTTTAAAATCTGTAGAAGTATATGTTAAAGGGCCAGGATCTGGAAGGGAAGCTGCCATAAGATCTCTTCAAGCTACAGGATTAGAAGTAAATTTAATTAAGGATACTACCCCAATTCCACATAATGGTTGTAGACCACCAAAACGTAGAAGGGTTTAATATAGGAGGTGTGAAAGAATGGCAAGATATACAGGTCCAGTATGTAGATTATGTCGTAGAGAAGGACAAAAATTATATTTAAAAGGAGATAAATGTTATACAGATAAATGTCCAGTTGCAAAAAGAAGTTATGCACCAGGACAACATGGTCAATCCAGAAAGAAATTAACTGAATATGGATTACAATTAAGAGAAAAGCAAAAAGTTCGTAGATTCTATGGAATTCAAGAATCTCAAATGAGAAAATATTTTATTATGGCAGATAGAATGCATGGTATAACTGGGGAAAATTTATTAAGATTATTAGAATTAAGATTAGACAATGTAGTGTATAGAATGGGATATGCATCATCTAGAGCTGAAGCAAGACAACTTGTTACCCATGGACATTTTCTAGTAAATGGTAAAAAAGTAGATATACCATCCTCTATTATGAAAGTTGGAGATGAAATAGAAGTTAAAGCTAAATCTAAAAATAGTCCTAAGTTTAAAGAATTAGTAGAAAACCATAGAGGCAATGCGGTGCCTTGGATAGAAGTTAGTCCTGATGAATTAAAGGGTAGGATAATAGCAGAACCAGCTAGAGAAGATATTGATATTCCAATAGAAGAACACTTAATCGTTGAGCTGTATTCTAAATAATATTTACAATAGAATCAGTTGCCCTCGTCCTTTGATAATACTAAATATAAGGAGGGTTAATATTAATGATAGGATTTGAAAAGCCAAGAATAGAGATTGTTGAAACAAATGAAGATAATACTTATGGGAAATTTGTTGTAGAACCTTTGGAGAGAGGATTTGGTACTACACTTGGAAATAGTATGAGAAGAGTACTATTATCCTCTCTACCAGGTGCTGCTGTATCTTCAGTTAAGTTTCAAGATGTATTACATGAGTTTTCAACTATACCAGGTGTATTAGAAGATGTCCCAGAAATTATATTAAATATAAAAGATATAGCAGCTAAAATATATTCTGATGAGCCAGTAACCTTAAGACTAGAGGCTAAAGGGCCACAGATTGTAACTGCAGGGGATATTATTACAGGTCCTGATGTGGAAATATTAAATGAAGATTTATATATAGCCACCATTAATGAAGATGGGGAATTATATATGGAATTAGAAATGATAAAAGGCAGAGGATACAATGTGGCCGAAAGAAATAAAAGAGAGGGCCAACCAATAGGAGTTATTCCAGTAGATTCTTCTTTTACTCCTGTAAAGAAAGTAAATTTTACAGTTGAAAACACAAGGGTAGAACAGATAACAGATTACGATAAATTAACCCTTGAAGTATGGACTAATGGCACCATGAAACCAGATGAAGCAACTTCACTAGGTGCAAAAACTTTAACTGAACATTTGGACTTATTTATAGGACTGACAGACCATATAAATGATGTGGAAATAATGGTTGAAAAAGAAGAGGATAAGAAAGAAAAAGTATTAGAAATGACAGTGGAAGAATTAGATCTTTCTGTAAGATCTTATAATTGTCTCAAAAGAGCGGGCATTAATACAGTAGATGAACTCATCCAAAGAACAGAAGAAGACATGATGAAAGTAAGAAATCTAGGTAAAAAGTCTTTGGAAGAAGTTCAAACAAAATTAGCTGAATTAAACTTATCTCTAAAAGAAAGTGATGAATAAAGGTAAGGAGGAGGGATATATATGGCAACACTCAGAAAACTTGGTCGCCCTACTAGTCATAGAAAAGCAATGCTTAGAAATCAAGTAACATCTTTATTTGAACAGGGAAAAATAGAAACTACTGTTCATAAAGCAAAAGAGACACAGAGAGTAGCGGAAAAAATGATTACCCTTGCAAAAAGAGGGGATTTACACGCTAGAAGACAAGTTCTAGCCTATGTATATGATGAAACAGTTGTAACTAAATTGTTTGAAGAGATAGCACCACAATATGAAGATAGAAACGGTGGATATACTAGAGTATTAAAACTAGGACCCCGTAGAGGCGATGGTGCGGAGATGGCTATTTTAGAATTAGTATAAAGGGTGGGGGATTAAGTAGAGGAGATTTTTATCTCCTATAATTATTACTTAGTCCCTTTTTT
>CAZMBD010000170.1:1547-2962 GCA_964564325.1 uncultured Clostridiaceae bacterium | reverse complement strand
ATACTTATTATACCCTCTAAGAACAAATGTTTCAATAAGTTTTGTGATATATTTTAATATTCATTTGATACGTTTTAGCATTATTTTTGTATGCTGCTTACTACCTCCTTATTTTCTCATCTTATCCTTTGGAACTACACAAGTCCCTTCTGCCCTACATACTACTACAGGCTCTTCTAATACATCACAAGCTGAATCATTAATATCAGGTCTTGGAGCTATAACTTTTCTAGCTTCAAATTTCATTTTCCTAGAAGTATTACCTAGCTTGGTAATTTCCCCCACTGCCTCTATAAATTCTCCTGCATAAACCGGAGCCAAAAATTCTACATTTTCATAAGCTACAAAAAGTCCTTCATCACCATCATTTTGAATAAGTAATTCTGTAGCCACATCTCCAAATAATTGAAGCATTTTAGCACCATCTACTAAATTTCCACCATAATGTGCATCACCCGCACTCATTCTAACTCTAATCATTGCTTTTGCCATGTTCATACCTCCATTATATTATAGTCACATATATTATAACATAAGAATTAGATTTATAATATATAAACATTGACACATCTTTCACAAACAACTTACAATTTTGGGGCCTGGCCCTCAAATTGTAAGTTATTTAATTTAACAATATTGTAACTACTTTTAACTATGTGCTGTGATAAAATTAATTTATCTAAGTATCAGGGGGTGAATATATTTTTGGAAGAATTAATTGTACTTAAAAATTTAAGAAAAGTGTACAAAATGGGGGATGAAAAAATTATAGCATTAGATGATATATCCCTCGCTATAGAAAAAGAGGAGTTTGTTTGTTTACTGGGTACCTCTGGTTCTGGAAAATCTACTTTACTTAATATGATGGCAGGCTTAGAAAAACCTACTAAGGGCGAAATAATTATAGACAATAAACATATTGAGAAGATGAATGAAAAGCAATTGGCGAAATTTCGTCAAAAAAATATTGGATTTGTCTTTCAGTCTTATAACTTAATTCCAACTCTTTCAGCCATAGAAAATGTAAGTTTAAGTCTTATTTTTCAAGGTATACCAAAGAAAAAAAGAGATAAGATGGCTAAGGAAATGCTAAATAATGTAGGTTTAGGAGATAGACTTCATCACAAGCCATCAGAAATGAGTGGTGGTCAACAACAAAGAGTGAGTATTGCTAGAGCCTTTGTAAATAAGCCTAAAATAGTTTTTGCTGATGAGCCTACTGGAAATTTAGATACAAAAACTACTATGGAAGTAATGGAACTTATTACAAAAATGGCAGAAGAAAATAAGCAAACTCTAATTATAGTAACTCATGATGTAGAAATATCTGAATTTGTCCATAGAATTGTCTACATTAGAGATGGAAATATAGAAAAAATAGTAAATAATAAAAAGGAGGTTGAATAGATGAAAAA
>CAZMBD010000170.1:0-1447 GCA_964564325.1 uncultured Clostridiaceae bacterium | reverse complement strand
AAGAACCAGAAAAACCCGAACCAATAGACGGCACCAAATTCGTTCCAAATTTAGCTCTCGTAAGTTCCAAAACTATTACTGTTGAATCTGGAAAATCTACTTATATTCCTCTAAGTATAAAAAATACTAGTAGCCATGACGCAGAAGATATTTCCATCACTCCTGAACTAGATGGCGCATCACCTATTAGTATAGAAGGTTCTGGATATGAAAGTATATCTAGATTATATAGCGGCAGAACTAAGGATATAGATTTTAGGATTAATGTAGATGAACATGCAGAGTCTAAAACTTATCCAATAAAAATTAATTTTCAATTTTATAATGAATATGGCATTCCTTTTACAGGCTCTGAAACTATATATGTAAAGGTAGAAAATAAAAATACTAGACCTTTAATTACCATAGTTAAATTAGATACCATACCTAAAGTAGCTGAACCTGGAAAAGTAACAGTAGTAGGATTTGAATTAAAAAATACTGGAACCTTAGAAGCCAAAGAAATGAAAGTTTCACTAAATGGTTTAAGTCCTGATACTTTCACCCTTACTTCTGGCTTTAGCAACAAATACATTAAAAATATCCCTGGTGGTAGTAGTTCTTATGTCTATTTTGAAATAAGTCCGTCAGAAAAATTAGCTGGTGGAAATCATAGTCTAGAATTAATGCTAAATTATAAAGATGGCAGAGGACAAGCCCATGAAGACTCTAGTAAATTTTTTGTAAATGTAGCCTCTAATAAGGGGAAAACTTCAAATTTAATTATAGAAAATTTAAAATATCCTCAAGATGCTGTGGGACAAAATCAAACTGTTACTGTTAGTTTTAGTCTTAAAAATATAGGAAAAATTGATGCTAAAAATATTAAAGTTATGGTAGAAAGTTCAGATTTAGCTGGAGTAGTGCCTAAAACCGTAAGCACTAAAAAAATAAATACTTTAGAACCTGGAAAATCCCAAAATTTAAGCTTTGCATTTTTAACTAGGAAAGAAGCAGAAACTAGAAATTATCCAATAAATATTACTATAGAATATGAAGACGATTTGTCTGCTGAAGGAGATAAATATACTTTAACCCAATATGTCGGTGTATTTGTAGTCAAACCTGGAGACGATATCAAAACTATTCCACGATTAATAATTGATAAATACAATTTTGAACCTAATTTAGTAAAGGCTGGAGAAAACTTTACTATGAATTTATCTTTTTTTAATACTAATAGTCAAAAAACCGTTAGAAATATAAAGATATTTTTAGCCTCAGACGAAAAATCTGATCCTGATAGCCCCAGTGCAGGTAGCAATATATTTACTCCCGTAGATAGTAGCAATACTTTTTATATAGATAGTATTCCTCCAAAGGGTAAAATAGAAAAAAACATTACCCTATCTACAGTACCAGATGCACAGGCAAAAACTTATACTATAACAGCTAATTTTGAATATGA
>CAZMBD010000169.1:0-2981 GCA_964564325.1 uncultured Clostridiaceae bacterium | reverse complement strand
AATAAATCATCTATTAATTGTATTTTACAAGTTTTAATACATTATTATAGTCTTCATTATAATTAAATTTAATATAATCTAATATTTTTTCTAATGATTCTAAATTTTTAATATCTTCAGGTTCGAAATTTTCAATGTACGGTAATTTTGATATATATTGATTTTGCAAATATCCAAAAAATCTTAAACCATTGTAAAACTCCTTAGATGGAAGTTTAATATTTAAATTTCTTTTAATATTTTCAGGTAAATCATTATACATCAAATTTAAATCATGATTATTTACTTTAGTTGAACAATTATTTTTAAATAATAAATATTTAATAAATGACTCAATAGCTTGATAATAATGTTGTCCAAGTATCTTTATTTTTACATCTCCTGGATAACAATATAAATTATCAAACTCTTCATTAATTAAAGGATCATATACATTGCGAACTAAAGAATACTCTAAAATCCATTATATAAACTTATTAATGTGTTATTCATTTTAAATTTACCTCTTTCTTTTCTTCAGCTCAGGTTTTTATATAACCATCATCAGAAAAATTGCTATATAGTTTAGGTTTCTCTTTCTCTCTTATTAAATAACGAAATTTTTATAAACTATTACTATATATATTCCTTAAGAAATATTAAGCAAATAATAACAAGCATCAATTAATGGTTTTGACTTATCTGTTTTATCAACAATATTCCCATAAATATCATAATAATGGACAAACAAAGTATTATTTTTATCTAAAGATTTAAAGAGATCTAGATGCTTCTTTCCTTTTAAAACAATTGCATCATAAATTTTTTTATTAAATTCTTCTTCAGATAAAGAAGTATCTCTGCCATATTCCTTTTTATAAATTCTTCCTTGCTTTTGTGCTAAGAATCCTGAAAGATTTTTAATCTTATCCTTATATTCAGATTTAACTCCAAGCCAATGCCAATATGTTTCAATTGAAGGAAAAGTAATTCCATCTATTTCTATATCTTCATGATACATATTAGTCATAACTCTTCCAATATCAGTTTTTCCTTTTGTATAAATATTAATATGAGTTATACCATCATTTTTAGGATCTAGAACTACTCCATTATATTTAATAGAAACTTCATATTGAAATCCATCTTCAACCGCATTCTTCCTAGAACTAAAAAATAAAATCTTCTCTCCTGTGGTTTCTGATATAGAAGAATAAACCTGTTTTCCATTGCATATGTGATCTTTTGCCACATTGCTAAATTCACTTTTTATTTCTGTTAAACTTTTAAGAATTTTTAATGTTGATTTACCTTTAACAATACAATACCAAGCCATAGTTCCCTCCTCTTTTTCCTCTCAGGTTATCGTAACCATAAGATCGTGACCATCATCCAGAAATTTTATTTACATTATATATTTTTATGGGAGAACTATTACAGTTCTTCTCCCATATTATAAAACAACTTATTCTTATGAGTAAAACAAATTGTATTTTTCATAAATTTCTTTCTATTTATATAGAGCTTCTTGTTCTATTTTGCAAATAATTATTAAAACTTTTGTTTTATCCTAATCACTATTATCCATGACAAAATACTTAGAATTGATATATTTCCTACCTTATTTAAAAACACAGTTTTAATTCACAAAATAAAAATCCTACTAGGCCATACCTAGTAGGATTTATCATTATCAATGTCTTTCGAAGAAGCCTTTGATCTCATAGAATTGACCTTCTTTAATCGGTTCTTCTGTCTGGATATCCACAAAGATATTAATCCTTTCGCAGTTTTTATTGATCCAAGAAGTTGTTTGGAGAATAGTTCCAATCTCTTCATGAGCTTTAAGCATATCTTTAGGGTCAAACTCACCCATAGTTCTAATACCACAAACAGCATGAATAGTGTAAGAAACTCTTTCCCCGGTATATTTTGGAATACGGTCAATTCTCATATACGCAAATTGACCAGTACACTCCATTGTGGCTGGGTCGTAAGAAAGATTATTTTCACCACAAAATCTCTTAACAAAACCTTCTAAAGCTTCAAATTTAAGCATAAAGTAAACCTCCTTTTAAAATATTCTTTTAATGAAATTACTAAAATAAAAGACTTCGCCTGATAAAGCTTATGTTTTTTGCAATTTCGTTCTTCTATTCATTTATTATTCCATTATAAAATTAATTTTACACTACCAAAAACAGAATAATTATATATATTATTCCTCATAATCATAAAATGCATACTTTACTAAAGAAACACTAAAACACTTATTAAGGAAATTTTTCTCTGTATTTATCATCTCCATTATTTGTAATACAAAATAATCCCTTGCCATCTTCAAATGTGTTGTTTTTGCATGTTACATCACACTTAAGAACTTCTTTAAGCTTGTTTAATACCAATACATTAATCTCACTCATTAACCCTACCTCTTTCTTTCCTTCCGCTCAGGTTCTTGTAGACTCATCGTCCATGACCACCATCCGGAAATTTTATTATATAATATATTTTTTTGTGAGGATTATAATATCCCCTTATTATAAAACAGTCTTTTAAGAATAGAAAAGACTATATTTATCATGTATTTCTTTTAACTTTTATCTATATCTTCCATAATTATAACCTTTAATTTATTACAAATTATTAAAATAATTATAAATTATAGAATCTAATATCAGACGTTGATTTTTATTGTTTAACATAGATGGCAACAACTTTTTAAGTTTGTCAAAACTTTTATCATCTAATATAATTCTAGCAGATCTTTTTTCTTCATTTGTATTTTTTCAATAAATTAATAGATTCAGGAGCATTAATAATTAAATGAGATAACACAGAACTAATAGTCTCTTTTGTTTTGTGTATGGTTCTAAATAACCCATTTTGCTCATAAATTTCATTAGAGTTTTTATTTAATTCAAAACAATATTGATTTATTCTATCTAAATTTGATTTAGATATTCTTACTGTTAAATATTTTATAGTAACTCACCTCCTAA
>CAZMBD010000168.1:0-3023 GCA_964564325.1 uncultured Clostridiaceae bacterium | reverse complement strand
CTTCAAATAGTTTTTCTGCAGTTTTCTCACTTAATCCTTCTATATTCATAGCATCACGAGATGCAAAATGAACTATTCTAGAAACTAATTGAGGTTTACAATTTAAGGAATTTGGGCAAAATATATGGACTCCATCTTGTATTAATTCAGTATCACAAGCTGGGCAGTGAGTTGGTTTTTTTATTTCCTCTGTTTCTTCTTCTGTGTCCACTACCCCCATAATCTCTGGTATTACCTCATTGGATCTGCGAATTAATACTCTAGAATTAAGTCTAACTTTTTTTCTTTCTATATCATCATAATTATTTAAAGTAGCCCGTCTAACAGTAGCCCCTGCAATCTCTACAGGTTCTAAAATGGCACTAGGTGTTACCTTGCCAGTTCTACCTACATTCCACTGAACTGCCAATAATTTTGTCGTAGTCTCTTCTGCTTCAAATTTATAAGCTATGGCCCAACGAGGAAATTTCATAGTATAACCTAAAACTTCCCTAGTCCTCATATCATTTATTTTAATTACTGCTCCATCAGTTAATATATCTTTATGATGCCTTTCCTCATTTATTTTCTCTATTTCTGCTATAGCTTCTTCAATAGAATTGCACTCTTTAGCATAATCATAAACTGGAAATCTATTTTCTTTTAAAAATCCTAGCATTTCCATATGAGTTTCAAATTCTTTCCCTTCTATATAGCCTATATTGTAAAAATATGCTGTTAAGTTTCTTCTTGCTGTAACTTTTGGATCTAAGTTCCTTAAAGCCCCTGCCGCTGCATTGCGAGCATTTTTCAATGGTTCTTCTGCAGTTTCATTGTATTTTTTAAGAGCAGATAATGGCATTAGGCCTTCTCCTTGAACTTCCATAGTACCTTTATGATGAATTTTTAAGGGAAGAGTTTTAATAGTTTTAATCTGAGGAAGTATGGCTTCACCTGTGATACCATCTCCCCTAGTAGCCCCTTGGACCAATTCTCCATTTCTATAGGTTAAGTTTATAGTTAATCCATCAAATTTGTACTCTACTATATATACTGGTGATGGTAATTTTTCATCATGAGTATTATTATATTCTTCTATTAATCTTTTTACTCTAGCATCCCAATTTTTCAATTCTCCATAGCTTTGACTTTTGCCCAAACTCCAAAGCTCGCCTAAATGAGTATGCTTTTCAAATTTATCTAATATCTCTCCACCTACTCTTTGAGTAGGTGAATAGGAATGGATTACTCCTGTTTCCTTCTCTAATTTTACTAATTCATCATATAGTGCATCATATTCCTTATCACTTAATTTAGGATCGTCTAATGTATAATAATAATAATTTAAATCATCAATTATTTCTATAAGTTCTTCCATTCGCTTTAATTTATCCATAAAATCACCTCACTATTTCTATCGGGGCTTTAGAGGCTAAAAATCTTTTAAGACCTACATTATCATCAAAAGCTACGGTCAATTCCTTCTCCCCATCATCTCTTTCTTTTATCATAACTATCATACCTATGCCCCATTTATTATGTTTTACTTTAGCACCAATATTTATATCTTCACTAGCTATTTTAGATTCTAGTTTGTTTACTTTTTTCTTAGGAGTTTTTGTCTTTTCTGTATAATCCTTTACTTGTATTAATTGTTCCCTAGTATCTTGTTTCTGATTTATCCCAATAGTTTCAGCTCTTTTCCTTTCACTATTAAATAAAATTAAATCTCCTGGCATTTCATCTATAAATCTAGAAGGTAAACAATATCTTACAGTTCCATATATAGTTCTCATCTTTGCATAGGTTACAAATAATTGTTTTTCAGCCCTAGTAATAGCCACATAACAAAGTCTTCTTTCTTCTTCTAATTCTGAATCATCTTCCAATGCTCTAGATATTGGAAATAGTCCTTCTTCCATACCTACCATAAATACTATAGGAAATTCCAAACCCTTAGCAGAATGGACAGTTAACATAGTTACAGAATTATCTACATCTTTAGTTTTATCTATATCTGATAATAAGGATACTCCAGAAAGAAAATCCTCTAAACTTCCATCAGGATTATTTAAATCAAAATCTGCTGCTACAGAAAGGAATTCTCCAATATTTTCCAATCTAGTTCTAGATTCTATGGTGTTTTCTTTTTGTAATTCATGTATATATCCAATCTCTATTAATACTTTTTCGATAAAATCCCTTATTTCCATATCTTCTTTTATATCCATAAATTTATTTATCATTTGAGAAAATTCCTTCAAACTATTTTTAGCTCTACCACTTAAACTATTAATATTTTCCACTTCACAAATTGCATCATACATGCTTATATTCATTTCATTTGCATAATTTTCTACTTTTTCTATGGTTACATTTCCTATGCCGCGTCTTGGAACATTTATTATTCTTTTTAAAGATATATCGTCTACAGGATTTTGAATTACCCTTAAATATGCAACTGTATCCTTAATTTCAAGTCTATCGTAAAATTTCAGTCCTCCTACTAATTTATATGGAATATTCCTTTTAATAAACATTTCCTCAAAATTTCTAGACTGAGCATTTGTTCTGTATAGAATAGCAAAATCCGAAGGATTATATCCTTCCGCCATTAATTCTTCTATTTTATTGGCTACAAAATAAGCTTCTTCTTGAGAATCTAATACATTTTCTACTACTACCTGTTCTCCAGTATCATTAGCTGTCCAAAGCTTTTTTTCTTTTCTTTCGCTATTGTTTTTAATTATGTGATTGGCTACATCTAATATGTTTTGAGTGGAACGATAGTTTTGTTCGAGTTTGATTATTTTAGTATTTGGAAAATCTTTTTCGAAATTTAAGATATTAGATATGTCTGCCCCTCTCCAACCGTAAATCGATTGATCATCATCTCCTACCACGCATATATTCTTATGTCTTTGGGATAATAACCAAACCAATTCATACTGAATTTTATTAGTATCTTGAAATTCATCTACAAATATATATTGAAATTTCCTTTGATAATAATCTAATGTATCAGGGTCTGTCCTAAATAATTC
>CAZMBD010000167.1:0-3040 GCA_964564325.1 uncultured Clostridiaceae bacterium | reverse complement strand
TTTCTGTATCTACTACATTTATATTGATATCGCATCTTAAAGATCCTTCTTCCATTTTACAATCTGAAACTTCAATATATTTTAATGTAGACCTTAATTTTTCTAAGAATAATCTAGCTTCCTCTGGAGTATTCATATCTGGTTCTGTAACTATTTCTATTAGTGGCACTCCTGCTCTATTGTAATCTAATAGAGAATCTCCTTCTTCTGTATGAATAGATTTCCCTGTATCTTCTTCTATATGAATTCTATTAAGTCTAATCTTTTTAGTTCCTTCTTCTAATTCTATTTCTATATACCCTCCAGAGCATAGTGGAATTTCATCTTGGGATATTTGATAACCCTTAACTAAGTCTGGATAAAAATAGTTCTTTCTATCCATTTTAGTATAATTCGCTATTTTTGAATTAAAAGCAATACCTGATTTTATACCATATTCTAATACTGATTTATTAAGTACTGGCAATGCTCCAGGAAGTCCTAAACACACTGGACAACAGTGGGTATTTACCTCTCCCCCAAATTCATTGGGACAAGAACAAAATATTTTAGTATTAGTCATTAATTCCACATGAATTTCCAAGCCTATTATGGTTTTATATTTCATTCCTTTCACCTCCTAAGGATAAGTGTCTTTCAAAAGCAAATGCTGCATTTAATATATTTAATTCTTGGAATTTGTCTCCAATTAACTGTAATCCTACTGGCAATCCTTCTATATATCCACAAGGAATAGACATAGCTGGTAATCCTGCTAAACTAGCTGGAACTGTGAATATATGAGATTTATAATTATTATTTTCACCTATTTTAGAAGGTAATGCTGATATAGGAGATAGTATAATATCATAATCTTTAAAAGTTTTATTAAAATCTTCTGCTATGAGGGTTCTTAATTTTAATGCCCTATTATAATATTTTTCTCTATGACCACTACTTAAATAATATGTCCCTGCCATAATCCTATTTTTTACCTCTTTGCCCAAGGCTTCTCCCCGAGTATTCATATATAATTCATCAAGGGTTCCATGTTCTTTTGTTCTATAGCCATATCTAATACCGTCAAATCTAGATAAGTTAGAACTAGCTTCAGCATTGGCTATAATATTATAAGTAGCTAAACTATATTTAATATGAGGCATAGATACTTCTTCTATATTTGCCCCTAGTTTCTCAAATATTTCAATGGAATTTTTAATTGTATCCTTTACTCTACTATCTATTTCTACATCAAAAAATTCTCTAGGTACAGCAATTTTCATATCTTTAATATCCTCTGTTAATCTTTCCATCAAGTTTTTATCTTCTATTTTTATAGAGGTAGAATCTTTTCTATCCTGGCCCATTATAGTTTCCAATAATAAAGTAGCATCTTCCACATTTCTACCTATCACACCTATTTGATCAAGAAAATTAGCCATAGAAACTAGTCCATATCTAGAAACTAATCCATATGTTGGCCTAATTCCTACTAAACCACAAAAACTTGCTGGCTGCCTAATAGAGCCACCTGTATCAGAGGCTAAACCCAAGGCCATTTCATAAGCTGCAACTCCTGCCGATGAACCACCACTAGAACCTCCTGGTACTCTTTCTAAGTCTAAAGGATTTTTAGTAGGTCCAAAGAAAGATGTTTCAGTAGAAGAACCCATAGCAAATTCGTCCATATTGTTCTTCCCTATAATTATTCCATCAGCATGTTTAATTTTTTCTATAACTGTGGCATCATAAGGCGGTATAAAGTTTTCTAACATTTTAGAACCACAGGTAGTTTTTATATCCTTAGTAATTATATTATCCTTAATTCCTATAGGAATTCCTGCTAAAGGCCCTAGTTTTTCTCCATTTTTAATTTTTTTATCTATTTTATCTGCTGCATTTAATGCTTCTTCTTTAGTAACAGTTATAAATGCATTGATATCTTCTTCTTTTTTTTCAATAATATCTAAATGAGCAGACACTATTTCTCTACTTGAAATTTCTTTCGAAATTAACTTTTCTTTCATTTCTCTTGCTGTTAATTTAGTAATATTCAAATTTTCTCACCTCTTTAATCCATTACATTTGGTAATTTAAAATATCCGTACTTTTCATCTGGTGCATTCTTTAATACTTCCTCTGAAGATAAAGATTCGCCTACTACATCTTCTCTTAGTGGATTCCTATTAGTATTTACAAAATAAGTAGGTTCCACATTTTCTAAATCTACTTCCTTTATAATCTCTAAACTCTCTAGTATTTCTGAAAATTCCTTAGAAAAATCTTCTACTTCATCTTCACTAAACTTAATTTTGCAAAATTCTGCAATTTGATAAATTTCTTCTTTAGAAATCATTAATCTCCCTCCTCCAAATAACTTACAATTTTAGGGCCTGGCCCCCAAATTGTAAGTTATTTTATCTTCATCTATTATTTCGATACCTAATTCCACTGCTTTATCATATTTTGACCCAGGGTTTTTCCCCACTATTACATAGTCAGTGTTCTTGCTTACAGAGGACGATACTTTACCTCCCATATTTTCTATTATATCCTTTAATTCATTGCGGGTAAAGTTTTCAATAGTACCTGTAATCACTACAGTTTTTCCAGTGAAAATAGATTCTTCTACTGAAGTTTCCTCATGCTTAGGATTAACTCCCTCTCTTAATAATTTTTCTATACCTTGAATTATATGTTCATCTTGAAAAAATTCTACTATGCTTTCTGCAATTTTAGGTCCTATATCTGGTATGGTCATCAACTCTTCATATTTAGCATTTCTAATGGCATCTAAGGATTTAAAATGATCTGCTAAATCTCCTGCTGTTCTAAGACCTACATTGGCTATTCCTAAGGCGTAGATAAATCTTGTTAAGGTGGTAACCTTACTTTTTTCTATAGCTTCTAATAAATTATTGGTCTTCTTTTCTTTAAAGCCTTCAAGTTCGATTAAATCTTCATATTTTATTTCATAAATATCTGCTACATCCATTAAATCTAATTCTTCAAATAGTTTTTCTGCAGTTTTCTCACTTAATCCTTCTATATTCATAGCATC
>CAZMBD010000166.1:0-3137 GCA_964564325.1 uncultured Clostridiaceae bacterium | reverse complement strand
CAAATTAAATAATGTAGGTAACAAGTAATGTAAAAAAGTTTACTCGTCAATGCTGAACCATTAGACTTAACGTCATCTTGTATTTATATCTTATATATGCTATATTATAATAACTTATAGAAAAGTGTTTCCTTGGTACCCACTCTAAAAAACAAGGGATTATATGACATCCCTTTGGGATGTTTTTTTATTGTAATAACTTTGGGTATCCAGGATAATAAAATCTTGGAGGGATATTTATGAATACAAAAAAACTTGTAAAAGCAGGAGTTGTAATTGCCCTATATGTGGTATTGACTTATGCGTTTTCTTCATTATCTTATGGGCCATTGCAATTTAGAGTATCTGAAATACTCACATTATTAGCCTATATAGATCCATTTTATGTACTTCCATTAACTTTAGGCAATGCTTTGGCTAATATAGGAAGTCCTTTTGGAATAATTGATGTGGTATATGGTACTTTTTTAAGTTTCCTAGCATTATATTCCATGAGTAAAACTAAAAACATATATGTAGCCAGCCTTTGGCCAGCTGTATTTAATGCTTTTATAGGATTGGAGATATATTTATTATCTGATACACCTGTGAATTTCTTTATAGTGGCTGGGCAAATAGCCCTTTCTGAATTTATTATAGTAAGTTTAATAGGTGTACCTATTTTTAAAATTATAGAAAAAAATGATTATATTATAGAAATGTTGAAAGATAATTAATGAAAAGAGTATGGTGATTTTTAACCATACTTTTTTTAATATAAAAAAAGATACCCCTATAGAATATCTGTCTCTTATTAGCAAATTTAAAGTTTCAATTTTATTAACTACTAGTTGTGGTGATCTTACCATCCACTTTACTTAGATTTTTTACCTTTAAGGTAGGGGTATTTATGCCACATTCCTCTATAATATCCTCAAGTATACTAAATTCTTTTCGATTGATTACTACTTCTACTTTGTATCTCTTATTGCCATTATTGCCACTAACTGAATAATTGTTTACTGTATATCCTTCCTCCCTAAGGTTCTCTGCTAATTCAATCATTTTATATTTATGATTTAAAAATACATCTACTTCTAGAATCCCTAAAGCTAATCTATCTTCTAATTTATTGCCTAAAAAAACTCCCATAGATTTTCCCAAAGCATAGGCAATTGTAAACTGTATTCCATCGCCACTAGTCACCTTGTCAACTATTGTCGCAAAAATTATAGCATCTACAAATACTAAAATATATACTGGATTCATAATTTTCTTAGATATAAACATAGTTTTCAGCGTAGATAAAATATTGGTAAAAGCAGTTATTAAAAATAAAACTGCAAGTGAAAATATTAAATTTTTTGTCATTCTAACACCTCCTCTTGAAATAATTCCAATTATAATGCAAAAAACTAACATAAAAATATGTTAGCAAATAATTCTTTATATGAAATATAAAACTTTATTTTTTATATAATAATTAAAGCTTTGGTGGATTTGTATAAAGCAAGACAAGTATGTGTTTCTTTGCCATAGATATAATACATGACAGGATAAAATTATGAAAAATATTTATTTATACTATAATCCATTCCTTAACTAACTTAAATAGTATATCACATGTATACAGCTTTTGCAAATTAAACTGGAAAATACACTAAAAACAATCCTTGCCACATTTTTATCCTTTAAACTCATATCCTTAAACCTGTAAATATTGCTAAATATTTAAAAATAAATTGAACCTTTTTCACCTTTCATCCGACTAAGTATATGAAAGCAGCTTTCAAGGGGGGATGTAGATGGGATAGAATTCGAAAACTTAATGGAGCCTTATAATAAAATCCTGTATAATTACATCCTCTCAAGGGTTTCAAATGCAGAAGATGTTCAGGACATATTTCAAGAGACTATACTGGCAATTTGGCAAGGCCTAGATAATTATAAGGGGAATTCTTCTTTTAAAACCTGGACCATTGGCATAGCTAGAAGGAAAATTGCAGATTTCTATAGGCGACATTATAAGGATAAGGATTTTCATAGTTTGGAAGAAATAGATATGGAAAAAACACCCAATGAACCTAATCCCCTAAACCATGCAATAAATTCCATGGATATAGAAAATTCTCTTAATACCCTGGCATCAGAAGATAGAGAACTATTATTTTTAATTTTTAATGCTGGCCTTAGCTATAAGGAAATAGAAAGTATAAGTGGAATTCCAGAAGGAACCATTAAAAGCAGGGTTTATTATTTAAAGAAAAAACTTAGGCCACTATTAGCAGAAGGAGGGATTTAGGATGAATGAGGAATGCCAACTAATGGAGGATTATATTATTCAATATGTAAATAAAACTATAGAAGGACAAAATGAGATAAAACTAATTAATCATCTTAAATACTGCCCCCAATGTAGGGAAGAATTAGCTCTTACCATAAAATTAGCTGACTTAGTTTCTAGTGAAATGAAAGATGTGCCTCAGGAAGTTTTGGACAGTGCTTTTGCTAGGGTTCCTGAATCTAAAATAAAAGAGGATATTATAGTTATATCTCAAATTAAATCTGCATTGGAACCTTTAGAGATAGTTACCCAATTATTATCTACTGCTAAAAAATCAGTGAATCTTGCATTCCAATTTATTTAAGGAGGTTATATAAATGGGTGAAGTTCATTCAAATGATGTAAAAGAATTGGCTGAAATGCTAGACACAATTACAGATAAAATACCACAATTAATTACTGGAGTAGTTAATACTCTTTATTCTGCTGAGGCAGGTAAAAACATAGGGCAGGCTGTCGGTAGTTTGTATAAAGAATTAGTAGAATCAGGAATACCTGAAGAAGCAGCACTAGATATGGCAAAGTCTTATATGCTTTCCATGAAGGATATTTCTGCCATGACAAATAAATAAGCTATGAAAGCTAATGTAATTAAGGTTTTTTCCTGGATAAAGTTAATTATAAAGCTACTATTATATTTAATAATTCTCCCTTTTTGGCTTATTTATATTTTGATTAGGTATTGGAGTTTTAAATGTAATTTTAAAAAGCAATTGAAATTAGCTGGGTTGGATAATGAAGAAAGAAAACATTTAGCCAAAGATTTAAGTTTTACCATGGCTTTTAAGGAATTTATTTGATGCACCAGGGACTG
>CAZMBD010000165.1:0-3159 GCA_964564325.1 uncultured Clostridiaceae bacterium | reverse complement strand
TATTTTGTGACTACTTTGATATTCGACATAAGTTTTAAAAATCCTTCTTTTGTAGTATTTTATTTTTTAGATTTTTAGTCAAAAGTACAATTTTGATCACCCTTCAATCCAAGTCGCAATGAGCTTAATGTTATTCATCTATAGTTTTATATGCCTAAGTACAACAAAAGCATCTAGACCGTTGCTACGTGCCCGTAACACGATTTTGCTTTTAAAAGTATGTTTTGTGCTATAGTTTTGGGTAAAATTTTAGATTTATATAAAAATATAGTTAGAAAACCTAAAGAATGATATAAAATGATATTTTAAATTATTTAGTCGTTATCATTTAGAGTTAAAGTTGACATAATGTTTTTTATGTAAACTAAAAGCAATTCATTAGTTTGGGATTAATTTAAATACAATGAGGTTTACATAAAATAATTACGTAAACCTCATTGTAAATATTATTTATTCATTATTAATAAAATTTTAATTATTTTCAACTATATTTTTTATCCTCTTAAGCCCTTCTTCTATATTCTCCATAGATGTGGCATAAGACAATCTAATATAATTATCATCGCCAAAACCTATTCCAGGTATAACCGCAACTTTAGATTCATCTAAAAGTACTTTTGCAAAATCTAAGGATCCTTCTATTTTATTTCCCTTTATAGTTTTCCCTTTTAATTGGGAGATATTTACCATTATATAAAAGGCACCTTTAGGTTTTCTACAGCTTAGCCCTTCTATGGAATTAATAGTATCTACCATGTAGTTTCTTCTATTTTCAAATTGCTTTTTCATTTTCTCTACATTAGATTGATCCCCTAATAGACCTTCTACGCTAGCATATTGGGAGATGGAGCAAGGATTGGAAGTAGTATGTGATTGAATATTACTCATTACTTTAACTATTTCTTCATTAGCTGCAGCATAACCTATTCTCCAGCCAGTCATAGCATAAGCTTTAGACATTCCATTTATAACTATAGTTTGATTTTTAATATCATCATTAATAGATGCTATACTAATGTGTTCACCATCATATACTAATCTTTCATAAATTTCGTCTGAAATAACAAATATATTATTTTTTATTGCCCAATTTGCAATTTCAGATAGTTCTTCTTTTGTATATATGGAACCAGTAGGATTGCTTGGACTATTTAATATTATAGCTTTAGTCTTATCATTTAGTGCTTGGTTTAAGTCTGAAATGGTAAATTTGAAATCATTTTCTTCTTTTGTGTGAATATATACAGGTGTACCACCTGATATTTTAACCATTTCAGGATAACTAACCCAATATGGAACTGCAATAATTACTTCATCACCAGGATTCAATATTGCCATTAATGCGTTAGAAATAGAATGTTTGGCTCCACTAGATATAATAATATTTTTAGGAGAGTAATTTAAATTATTTTCCTTTTTAAATTTTTTGCAAACTGCTTCTTTTAATTGAACTATACCTGAGGCTGGAGTATATCTAGTTAGGCCTTCTTCTATAGCTTTAATTCCTTCTTTTCTTATATTTTCTGGAGTATTAAAATCAGGCTCGCCTGCGCCAAAACTAATTACATCAATTCCTTCAGCTTTCATTGCTTTTGCTTTTGCTGTAATTTCCAAAGTAACTGATGGTGATATCTTTAATCCTTTTTCTGATAAATTTAAACTCATAATATTACCTCCATTATTTTTTTTATTATTATAAATAAAAATTAAAATTTCATTCCATAGATATCTTTCAATACATTTTGGACAATATGAAGAGAATCTTCAAATATAGGTTTGTGTTGCAATAATATAATTTGATAATGTTTATATCCTTCATCAGTTAGTTTATATCTTCTAATAGATCTTTTATCAGGTTCTTCCCATGAGCCAATTACATAACCTTCACTTTCTAATTCTCTTAGAAGAGGATAAACCATACCAGGACTTGGTTCCCATTTATAGTCCAGTCGACTTTTAATTTCATCAATTATTTCATTTCCATAATAAGGCTTATCTTTTAATAGATGAAGAATATATAGTTTTACAAAAGCTGTAGTACTAATTTTAGAAGGAAATTGTCTATTTCTTTCATTTCTATATTCAGCCAATTATATCCTCCTTTTCATAATGGGAATAGAATTTAGATTAATATAGTATTTACCTAATAAATATTCCCCATTTACAATATAACCATGACAATCCGAACCTGCAGTAAAAATTAAGTCGTTTTTCTTCCCAATATTTAAAAGAAATTCAACGTCTTTCATATTATGTTTAGAATGTATGGCTTCAAGACCGTCGATTTTTGCTTTTATGCAATGTTCAATTATCGTTTTATCTTTAAGTAATCCGGGATGAGCTAATACAGCAATTCCATTTAGCTCATGGATAAAATCAATAGTTTCATCTATACTTAAACTTTTTTTCTCTACATATCCAGGCTGCCCTCTATTCAAATATAATCTAAAAGCACTGTCAATATTGTCTACATAACCTTTTTTAACTAACATCTTAGCAATATGTGGACGACCTATATAATCTTTTTTAGTTAAAGTTTGTATTTCTTCCATTTTTATTTCAAATCCAATTGCATTAAGTTTATCTATCATTTTTACACTTCTGTCTATTCTATTTTTTTTCAATTCTTTAGATAAATTAATGATTTTAGGAGATTTATAGTTTATAAAATATCCTAAAATGTGAACTTCTTCATTTTTATATATACATCCAAATTCTATACCTGGAATTATATAAATACTATCTATTAAACTATTATTATATTCTATTGCAGGTTCTATTCCATCAATAGTATCGTGATCTGTGATAGCTATTCCATTTAGATCTTTTTCTATTGCTAATTTTACCACTTCTTCAGGTGTAAATAAGCCATCAGAATAATTAGTATGTATATGTAAATCGAAAATCATATAAAACGCCCTTTCAGTTTACCATTTCAACTCATAATTATATTATATACAATGTAATATGAAGGTATCAAGGAAAACTTTATAATATTTTAAATACAATAAAAAAACCTGTTATAGTTAACAGGTTTTTTTACTGTAATCCCCCTAGATTACCTTGGCTCAACAATTAATTTAATAGCAGTTCTTTCTTCACCGTCAATTTCGATATCTGTAAATGCTGGTATGCAGATTAAATCAATTCCACTAGGAG
>CAZMBD010000164.1:0-3186 GCA_964564325.1 uncultured Clostridiaceae bacterium | reverse complement strand
TATGCAGGACATTTTGGACTAGAAAGATACGAAGGAATAGACGCATACAATTTAGGCTCCCAAGTATTAAACGAAGAATTAGTAGCAAAAGCCATAGAACTAAATGCAGATGCCATACTAGTATCTCAAGTAGTAACTCAAAAAGACGTTCATATTCCAAATATGAGTCAATTAGTAGAACTATTAGAAGCAGAAGGCCTAAGAGACAAAGTAATCCTAACCTGTGGTGGACCTAGAATTTCCCACGAATTAGCCAAAGAACTAGGCTATGACGCAGGATTTGGCACAGGCAGTTTCGCCGAAGACGTAGCCACATTTATAGTAACTGAAATGGTAGCAAGAAATTTAATATAACTTACAATTTGGGGGACTGTCCCCCAAATTGTAAGTTATTTTACCAAATCATAGAATCTTTATTTTTCTCATAAGCTTTAACAATCATAGGAATAAGTATAAGTTGAATTATAATACCTGGTAAGGCTGTTAGAGTTATTGCTTTAATATATGCTCCTAATGGTGGAATAGCCTTTATTCCAAAGCCCCTTCCTAATACTAAAACCATTAATGCTCCACCAATTCTTCCTATTATCATACTGATAATTAAAGATGGCCACAATGTCATTTTTACTTTATTATATAAAAATCCAGAAACTAATCCATATAAACTTAATTCTACTAGCATAATCCAATAATTTGGAATAGGTGGCATTCCTGTTAACAAATGATTAATAATAGGTGATAAAATACCAACAACAAATCCACAAGTACTGCCTAGAGTTAATCCTGCAATCAAAACAGGTATATGCATGGGAAGAAATACAGCTCCATTAATCCCAGACATATGTACTATTGTAGGAAGAATAATTCCTAAAGCTAGAAGTAATCCTACTGTAACTAAATCTTTTGTCTTGAATTTCATAAAAAATTTTCCTCCTTTCTCTATGTCTTTCTATTATACTATTATATTCTCCAAATTCCAATAATAAGATATGGTTTTTAGGCAAAAAACTTGCATAAATTTAGGTATTGAGATAAATTATTATTAGACCAAAGATTGGAGGAATATTTATGCTATTTATTATATTACTGCTATTAAAAACACTATTATTCATGAATATAACCAAAGTTATGTATCATAGATCCTGGGTGTTTTTTATTAGTTCATTAATTATTACTTTTACCCTTAGTTTAATATATTTAAGTGATATGAAAAAAAAGCAAACTTTAGCTTTTTCTTTTTATAATATTATGTCTGCTATAATGTTTGCAGATATTATGTATTTTAGCTATTTCAATGCCCTACCATCTATAAAAATGGTAAAAATGGTTGGCGAAGCAGCGGCAGCAGGAGATAGTGTCAAATCCTTATTTACAATGAGAAATTTATTATTTCTTATAGATATTCCATTTCTTATGAGATATTCTAAATGGAAAAAGAAACAAATAAAAGAGGGAAACAGAAATTACAATAAATATATGAGATGGGGAGTACCGATATCCATAGCATTGGTACTAGTATTTAGCTTAAACTATTTAAGTAAAGCACAATTATTTGGACCAGTAACCAATCAAGAATTATTCACATACCATGCCAAAGATATTAAAAAAGTTGTAATGGGAGAAGACGACATAGTAGAAGGAGCAAGTGCATTTACCCAAGAAGATCTAGAAGAATTAAAGGAAAGAACTAAATTAATAGAAGGAAAATACACAGGTATAGGACAGGGGAAAAATCTTATAGTAATCCAAGTAGAAGCATTACAAAATTTTGTCATAAATCGAGACTATAATGGACAAGAAATTACCCCAAATTTAAATAAATGGTTAAGAGAACAGGGAATTCTTTATTTTGACAAATACTATCAATTAATCAGTAGGGGAAACACCTCTGATGCAGAATTTGTCACAAATAATTCCCTATATCCATCAGCAGATGAGCCAACCTATACTCAATACGGTGGAAATACATTCTATGGTCTACCTTGGATACTAAGAGACAATGACTACACTGCGTGGGCATTTCACGGATATGAAAAGAATTTTTGGAATAGAAGCAATGCCTATCCTAATCAAGGATTTCAAAGATTTGTTTCAGAAGAAGATTTTGATTTAGTAGAAACCATAGGATTTGGCATTACAGATGAGGAATTTTTCAAACAATCTATGGACTATTTAGAAGAACTAGACAATATAGACGACAATCCATTCTATAGCTTTATAATCACTCTAACTAGTCACAATCCATTTAAAATGCCTGAAGAATATCAGTATTTAGACATAGAGGATAAGCACAAAAACACTTTATTAGGAAATTATCTTCAAGCTGTTCACTATGCAGATAAAGCATTAGGACAGTTTTTTGGGTATTTAAAGGAAAGTGGACTATATGACAACTCAGTAATAGCCCTATATGGAGACCATTTTGGAATAAACAGTATAAATAAAGAAAATGTAGAATTAATGACTGAATATCTTGGCTTTGACTACGATTTAGATGAAATGATGAAAATTCCACTAATAATTCATGTACCAGGGGAAGATTTCAATGAAACCATCTCTAAAGTAGGCAGCCAATTAGACTTTACGCCTACTATATTAAATATAATGGGCTATGAAAATGAAAAAGGTATAATGTTTGGTAGAGATTTAGTAAATTACGAAGGGCCATCTTTAGTAGCACCTCAAACCTATGCATTAAAAGGTTCCATTATAAACGATGAAATCTTAATAGCCATGTCTAGAGACGGAATATTTGAAAATTCTAGAGGTTTTAGATTAGACAATAGAGAGACTATAAATGTAATGGACTATAAAGAAGATCATAAAAAAGCTATATCAGAAATAAACAAATCTAATTTCATATTAAAAGGAGATTTGATAAAACAAATGTTAGAAGGAAATGGGGAAGTAGACTTGAGTCAAATTACCTCAACTAAAATCTCCATAGACGAAACTATCAAAGAAACAGACAATACTATAGAAGATTTGGACAAGCAATTAGAAGATGAATATACTACTTTAGCAGTAGATTTAAAAATGATAGATGAAGAAATATTCCTTGGGGAAGACATTCCCTTTGAAGAACTAGCAAAATGGCTAGAGAAAAATGAAAATGCCTATATAATAGCCAATGCAAAGGAAAACAATAAAGAAATATTTACAAAAATAATGAAAGAACACAAAGCC
>CAZMBD010000163.1:0-3240 GCA_964564325.1 uncultured Clostridiaceae bacterium | reverse complement strand
TAGATAACAAAATAATTCCCCCTGTCTATAATATTCTATAATATATATTATTAGGAATTAGGGGAAATGTGCTTAATTATATAAACAATAATCAATTATAAAACATTTACCATCTTCAGGATGATAAGTACAATACGTACAAAATCCTACTACTTCCTTTTCTGTTATTTATAGCTAGTCTCACTATTAGGTCTTGAATTATGTGAAGATAAATAGTCTAAAGTTTTTTTCTAAGATCTTCGCTGAACTGTATATTATCAATTGCTAATTTAAAAATATCTTTATTCATTATAAATTAGTACCGAGTACCAAGTTTTCCAAGTTTTAAAATTCTCTAGCTAAATCCTGTAGCTCATTCCCTGTAAGTCTAAAAGTAGTCCATTCCTCCATTGGCACTGCTCCTATGCCTTTATAAAATTCAACAGATGGTTTATTCCAGTCTAAGCACCACCATTCAAATCTGCCATAATTCCTATCTACTGCGAGTTTAGCTAAAAAAGCTAACATAGTTTTCCCAAAGCCCTTACCTCTCATCTCAGGAATTATAAATAGATCCTCTAAATAGAGACCAGATCGTCCTAAAAATGTGGAGAAATTGTGGAAAAATAATGCAAATCCTACTGGTTTATTATTGTATTCCCCAATTATTACTTCTGCAGCATTTTGCTTAAATATAGATTCCCGTAAAATATCCTCTGTAGCCACTACCTCATGGGATAGCTTTTCGTATTCTGCTAAGCCTTTTATAAATTTTAAAATTAGTCCTGTGTCTTTTTCTTCTGCAAATCTTATGGTAAAACCTTTAATTTTAGTTTCTATAATCATTTTTATCCCCCAGGTTGTTATTAACTATTTTCATTTTTATTATATCAAAACACTTAGTTAATAGCATTAGGCAATTAATTGAATATGTAAATTATAGACAATGGATTTCCAAATAAAAACCTGGCACCCACATATAATAGGCTAGTATATTAGTGCCAGATTCATATATTTATTTTCCCACTTTGACTTTATGCCTTGCTATATTTTATATTAATTTTTCTAATAATAAAATACCCAAGGACATTAAGTATAAAATTTATTATAATTATATAAATTAAACTAATAGGTGTAATTCTTGCAAGAAATATCTGCCCTATACTATTGCCAATAGTTCTTAATATTGTAAAATCATTAACTGATATAAGTATAGACATAAGTATAAACAAAGCTAAAGCCCCAATCCAAAATTTAGCTGCTCCTAATCTATATAAAAGCATAGCAATAATATTTACTAAAGATAATAAAGTAAAAAAGCCAATAAATAGAGAAAGTATAATAAATAAAATATTATCATCTATAGTATTAAAAAACCTAAAATCAATTAATGGTTCCCTTCCAATTGCACTTATAATAAATCTATCAATTTTAAGTAATAAGGCACTAATTGTGGCCATGAATAAAGAATTAATACTATTATTTACAATAACTGATTTATAAAAACTTTTTCGTGTAGCACTAAATCCAATTGCTATAGAAAAATGTTGATAATACATACTTATTTCATATCCAATTAGTGCATAAAGTGCTGCATTTATATTAATTCCCGCAACTGACATTGTGCCATCATTTCCTATTGCAAAATAAAGGATCCTAGAATTTACGCTAGTATAATAATTAGCTATATAAGCAAATATATTAAGTCCTAGCATAATAAGCCAAAACCTTGTTAAAAATTTCTTAACTTCCTTATTCTGATATTTTATTACTCTCTTAGTTGGATTCATATATATTCTCCCCCCTTAGCTATTCTGCTCTGTTAAATAGACAAATAATTTTTGTAATGGTATTTTACTTATTTCAATTCCCTTACTTTTTAAATCTTGTATCTCTTCTGGATTTAAATTATCGCATATTCCTAATATTATTGAGGTCCCAAATTCTTCCCTACTAATTACTTTTTTTGTATCTATGATTTTTATAAGATTTTCTTCTTTTCCACTTAGAAAGTAGGCTCCTTCCATTAAAGAAGTTGTTTCCCCTTTAAGCATTACTCTTCCCTCTGATAATATAATAATCTCTTCAAACAAATTATCTACCTCATCTATTAAATGAGTGGATATAATTATGGTTCTAGGCCTTTTTTCATAGTCTTCTAAAAGTAAATTGTAAAATTTATATCTATATGCGGCATCTAATCCAATTGAAGGTTCATCAAATATTGTAATCCTTGATCTAGAAGCTAATCCTATTATTAGTCTTGCTATAGTTTGATATCCAGTAGAAAGTTTCCCATATTTTTTCTTAGTATTTAGATTGAATTCATTAACTAAATAATCTTTGTATTCCTCGTCCCAATCCTTGTATATGGTTTTGGCTATTTCAAACAATCTCTTTATTTTTAAATCCCCAAAAGCTATTCCCTTATCCTTTACAAAAGAGATTTGCTCCATTGCATTAGCATTTTCAAATACATCTTCATTGTCTAATAATACTTCTCCACTATCTTTTAGTATTTGACTAGTTATTATATTTAATAGTGTAGTTTTCCCAACTCCATTTCTACCTAATAGTCCATAAATTTTGTTTTCTTCAATGGTAATATTTATATCCTGTAATACTTGGCTTTCTCCATAAAACTTGTTTAAATTTTTAATTTCAAGCATATTATTCCCCTCCCCCATAATCTTTCAAAAATTTCATTACTTCATCCACTGGTATCTCAAGCCTTTGAATTTCTAAAATGATCTCTGGAAGAATCTCTTTAAAAAAAGCCTCTTGTCTTTTCTTTAGAACTTTTGCTTTTGCTCCCTGTGCTACAAACATTCCAAGTCCTCTTTTCTTGTAAAGCACTCCCTCATCCACTAAAAGGTTAAGACCTTTTCTAGCTGTAGCTGGATTTATCTGATAAATTTTTGCAAATTCATTTGTTGATGGTGCTTGATCTTCTTCCTTTAAATTTCCTAGAAGTATGTCATTTTCTATTGTTTCTGCAATCTGTATATAAATTGATTTATCTGAATTTAAATCAAGCAAATTTCCACCTCCATTTTAAAATAACGTTCATTGGTTAGTTACCTATGTAACTAAGTATATATCTCTCAAACTCCTTTGTCAATAAGGTTTTTTAATTTTTTCATCATATTTATATTAATAAGCAAAGAAAAAACCTGGCACTAATATAAGTTAATATATTAGTGCCAGGTTCGAATATCTACATATTAAATTTCATATAGGATATACAATCATAATCCTTAG
>CAZMBD010000162.1:0-3302 GCA_964564325.1 uncultured Clostridiaceae bacterium | reverse complement strand
ACCTTATTCATAATTATTAATACGCAAACTTTGAAACAATTTCTTGCATTTCATTAGCAAGATTTGCTAATGCTTCAGAGGCATTTGCAATTTCCTCCATAGATGAAGTTTGTTCTTCTACAGATGCTGAGGCTTCTTCCGTTCCTGCTGCATTTTCTTCTGAAATAGCTGATAAAGCTTGTATTACGCTAATTATTTCATCTTTTTTAACTTCCATTTCATGACCTGATTTATTAATACGAACTACTAAGTCTCCCATTCCATCAATGGCATTAGCAATTCCATCAAATCTTTCTTTAGTCATTTCCACACTTTCTGTTTGAGAATTAACTGTATCTCTAACTTTACCCATTGTACTAACAGCAATATCTGTTTTTTCTATCAATTCTTGAATAATCTCAGCTATTTCTACTGTAAACTTATTGGATTCTTCTGCTAATTTTCTTATTTCTTCTGCTACAACAGAAAATCCTCTTCCTGCCTCACCCGCTCTAGCTGCTTCTATGGCAGCATTAAGAGCTAATAAATTGGTTTGTTCAGCTATACTTTTTATCATTTGGCTAGCTTCTTCGATTTTTTCAGCACTTTCATTGGTGTTAGAAATTATATCGTATATTTCCATAGCTGCTTCACCACTAGTATTGGTTTTTACAACTAATTCCTGTAGAATTTCTATTCCTTCATCCTTTAATACATTTATTTCATCTGCAGCATTATTTACATCTTGTAATTCCTGCTGATTCTTCACTATTATTTGACCCAATTCTTCAATATGCATAGCTCCTTCTTCTGTATCTTGCGCTTGATCACTTGCACCATTTGCAATTTCTTCTATGACTTTTGCAACTTCATCTGCAGCTGTAGCTGATTGCTGACTAGTAGCTGTTAATTCTTCTGAAGATGATGCTACTTGTTGAGCCGAATCAGATATATCTTTAACTAAATTAACTAAATTCTTATTCATAACTAATAATGCATTAGAAATACGTCCAATTTCATCTTTTCTTTTTATATATCCCATTGCTTTACTATTTCCATCAATTGATATGTCATAGTTTGAAAACCTTTCAATAATGCCAGTCAACTCTACAATTGGTGCAGATATAGACTTACCTAAAAACATGGCAACTATTATACCAAGTGCCATAAATATAACAATTCCTATAAGAGTAGCAATCTTTAATTTGTTTAATACACCTAAAATATCTTCTTCATATGCCCCTACACCTACTATCCAACCAGTACTTGGCATAGGTGCCACGCCAATATATCCTTTGTTACCTGCTATCTTATAATTAGTAACACCTTTATTTCCAATTCCAATCTCTTGTATTGCTAATCCTAGATTTTTTAACTCTCCATCTGTTTCTATATCTTTTAATGCATTTACTTGATTTAATACATCTTCCCTATTCCTATGAGCATAGGTAGTTCCATCTTCGCCAAGTATAAAAGCAAAGCCATTTTCTCCAAAACCCATTGTATCAACTATATCACTTAAAACTGTACCATCTCTTCTACCTACTAAAACCCCTACAATTCTACTACCCTGTTTAATAGGAGCAGCATACATAACAACTGGTTCATTAGTTACTTTACTTATAATTACATCTGACACATTTGCTTCTCCCTCAAATGCTTTTTGAATATAATCTCTATCGCCTAGCTCTGCAGTTTCCCCACTTAATATATATTTAGCCTGTCCATTTGGAGTCACAACTGCCATATCTAAATATCCTAATCTTTCTATATCTGGCTTTAAAGATAAACTTTGAGTTCCCCAATCCATGCTTTTAGTTCTATCTCTATTGGCCAACTCTTGCAAAATCCCCAGTTCCTTTTCAATATCTGCTTCAATATGCTTAACTCCTTCTTCTGAAAGTTCTAATAGTGCATCTTCGGTTTGACTTATTAAAGCTTTAGAACTATTTATTTCTGATGTCAAACCTAATCCTACTGAAACTACTAGAATTAAAATAGCTACTAATAATGTAATTCGTTTAGCTAGATTTAAATTCATTTTTCTAAACATATAATCCCTCTCCTTTAGAACTTCAAAGTAAATATTTATTTAAAATTCATTACACCAAATTATATATCACATCTTAATCTACCATATCATAGATTTCTCCACTTTTCTATAAATTTCGTCATTTTTCGTCAAAATTATAAATTATTATTATGTACACAAAAAAGCTATCTATAGTAAAACTATAAATAGCTTTAAATGATTTTTTATATCATATCTTTACCTAGTTCTTCCATACCAGATTCTTTTTCCAATGCAATTTCTTCTTCTACTTTCACATCTAATCTATCAAAAGCTCTCTTGATTAAAAATATGGAAACTATACTAGATGTTAAATCTGCTATTGGATAGGATATCCAAACTCCAAATGCACCTAAATCCAAAGCCTTTACTAATATAAAGGATACGGGTAGCATTACTATTAATTGTCTAAATATAGATACTAAAAAGGATGTTTTGGCACGACCTAGTGCTTGGTAATAGTATATGGTTACATAATATATGCTTAAAAGCGGAAACACTGTTACCATAATCCTAAAAGCCTTAGCAGATTCAACAATTAGATAACTATCCTTTACAAATAATGAAATAATCTCTTCTGCGAATATATATGTTACAAGCCACAATATAGCCGATGTAATAAAAGCAAAGATTACAGTTTCCTTAATTACCTTTTTAAGTCTTTTATAGTTTTTTGCACCTAGATTATAGGCTGCTATAGGCTGCATAGCAGCACCAATTCCAAGCATTGTAATAAACATAAACATGGAAACTTTAGATATAATTCCAAGTATAATTACTCCTGTATCTCCTACATGATTTAATAGCAAATTATTTAGTATAGCAAGTAGTATACCATCCTCTGCCTCTACAATAAAAGCAGAGAATCCAACAGTTACTATACCTATTGCTATTTCTTTTTTTAAACTAAAACCAAAGGATAAATTTAATTTCTTTTTTATGCCTCTAAATTTAGAATAACCATATAAAAAGCCTGCAAATTGAGAAACTACAGTCGCAATAGCTGCACCCTTTACTCCATAGGATAGTTTAAACACTAATATATAATCTATAATAATATTTAGAATTGCCCCTAAAGATGTACTAGCTAAAGTTACTCTTCTATTGCCTAAGGCCATCATTATATAGCCCATTACAGTAGTCATACATAAAAAAATACTACCAAAAATAATTATTGATAGATATTCATGGGCATAGGGTAAAATATTGTCACTTGCTCCTAACATAGTTAAGATATTGTCCCTAAAGGTAA
>CAZMBD010000161.1:0-3326 GCA_964564325.1 uncultured Clostridiaceae bacterium | reverse complement strand
ATAAAGTGCAAAGGTCAAATAACTTTTTCCACATCCGAAATCTATTATATTTATAGTTTTGTCTTTTTCTAAATCTGGAATTGCATCTTCTACCATTTCTAAAAATCTATTTATCTGCCTAAATTTATCGTATCTTTTTGAAAAAACTTTTCCCTTCTCATTCATGACTCCCAATCTTATGAGAAAATCACAGGGGACATCTTCTTCTATTATATATTCCTTTTTTCTATTGTGAGATAAGTCTATTTCTAATTTTGTAGGCTTTTTCTTTAAAATTTTTACTTTTCCTTTTTTAGATATTAATATTTGATAATCTGCATCCTTTGTAAAAAACATTCCTTGTCTAAAGTTTTTATCTAGAAATTCCACTATTTTTTTGGGAAGACTCCTCTGGTGAAAGATTTTCATGGATTACCTTAGTCTTATAATTATATGTAATTTGGATTTTTATTTCATCTTTAATAAGCACTGGTTTTATATCTATTTTATTAAAACTATTTTCATCTTTTTTTCGTGGATTACTTATATTTCCTTCTATAATTTCTCCATTTAGTATTATGTTTTTTAGTAGTTCTAGTACCCGTTCCATTTCCATTCCTCCCTGTTCCTCTCTGTATTCTTCTTTTAGTTTATCATATATTAGCCAATTTAAAACCCCTGCATATAATATAATACAATTCTTTTTGAAAGGGGTTAAGTAATGGAAAATAGAATGTATCCTGTAATAGTAAATACTTTAAAGATGAAGGATGAGAATTTTGAGATAGACTATCCTCAAGTGTGCTGTCTCATGAATCCAGAGGCTCAAGAAAATATAAATAGAACTATAATTAATACTGTATATGAATTGATCCAAAAACAAGGTCCTTATCAAGAAATGGTAGGGATTTATGAGCTAAAAAATAATGATAAGGGTATTCTTAGTATAGTTTTAATTAACTATGCTTTTGCAGGTGGTGCCCATGGAAGTACTATTGCAAAAGCATTAAATTTCGATGTTGAAACTGGTCATGTTTATACTTTAGCTGAATTATTTAAGCCTGATAGTGATTATGTGAAACAAATATCCGATATTATTAAAGTACAAATTAAAGCTAGAGATTTACCTATTATTAATGAGTTTAAAGAAATTAATCCAGATCAAGATTTCTATATTGCGGATAGATGCTTAGTTATATTTTTCCAACTCTATGAAATTACTCCATATTATATAGGTATTCCATATTTCCCAATATCCATATATGAATTAGCAGATATAATAAATGAGGATGGACCACTTGAAAGAATGTTTTAAAAATTTGAGACAGCGGGGACGGTTCTCGCTGTCTCAACCTACATTGTCTCAAAATGCTTGTTCTAAATCTTCAATTATATCAGCTTTATCTTCTAGTCCTACTGAAATTCTAATCATACTTTCTGTTAGCCCAAATTCCTCTAGTTTTTCTGTTGGATAGCCTCTGTGGGTCATGGCTGCTGGTAATTCTATTAAGGTTTCGCAGTCTCCTAGACTTACAGCTAATTGAGCTAGTTTGACATTTTCTACAAATTTTATGGCATCTTTTAAATCTCCATCTAATTCAAAGCTAATCATGGCTCCAAATCCATTCATTTGCTCTTTAGCTGTATCATGGCCTTTAAAACTTTCTAGGCCTGGATAATTAACTTTCTTTACTTTAGGATGGTTTTCTAAGAATTTTGCCACTGCCATGGCATTTTCTTCATGTTGTCTCATTCTAACTCCTAAAGTTTTTAATCCCCTTAAAAGTAGCCAAGCATCAAATGGACTCATGACTCCACCAAATTCGCACATATAGTCAAATTTTAAACTTTGAATATAGTTATTGTTTTGGGATATGGCAACTCCACCTACTACATCTCCATGGCCACAAATATATTTAGTAGCACTATGAACTACTACATCCGCTCCTAGTAATAATGGATTTTGAAAATATGGTGAGGCAAAGGTATTATCTACTACTACTTTTATATTTTTCTCATGGGCTATTTTAGATATTTCCCTAATGTCTATAATTTCTAAATTTGGATTAGATGGACTTTCAAAATAAACTAATTTTGTGTTTCCATCTATGGCTTTTTTGAATTCTTCTATATTTGTCAAATCTACAATTTTATGATTTACATTGTACTCTGGAAGAAGTTTCGTAACTACACTGTAGCTAGAACCATATAGAGTTTTATTAACTATTACATTATCATTTGGTTTTAAAAATGAAAATAAAACTGATGATATGGCTGCCATACCTGATCCAAAAGCTACTGCTCCTTCTCCATATTCTAGTTCTGCCATTCTATTTTCAAATAGTCTTAGTGTAGGATTGTTTCCACGGGTATAGACATAATCATCAGACTGAAAACTCATGACTTTTTCCACATGTTCTATGCTGTCAAAGGTAAAAGTAGAAGTTTGAAATATTGGTGGATTTAGTGCATTTTCTGGATTCTTTTTAGTTATTCCACCATGTATAGTTTTAGTATCAAAACGATAGTTTTTCATGTAATATAACCCCCTCTGTCAAACGTTAGGGACAGTCCCTTTTGTTTGAATTATAATTCTATTATAGAATCTTTGCAATTACAATTATTCTGATCTAATCCTTCTCTGAAAATTTCAATAAAAATATTGGTTATTTTTTCTCTATTGGCTTCTACTGTTCCTTTTATATCGTGGGAAGTAAATTCTCCTTTTATTCCTGTGCACCAATTAGATATTATTCCGATGGTGGCATAGCATAGGCCTAGTTCTTTGGCTAATACTACTTCAGGTACATTGGTCATGCCTACTACATCGCCACCTAGTGCCTTGTACATTTGTATTTCTGATGCTGTTTCAAATCTTGGGCCTTCAGTACATACATAGACTGCATCACCTTTTATATTTAGGCTCTCTTCCTTGGCCACTGTGTAGAATTTTTCTCTTAAGTTTTTACAATAAGGTTCTGACATGTCTACATGTCTTACTGGTTCATTGCCCCCTTCGAAAAAAGTTACTGGTCTAGTTTTAGTGAAATCTAAAAAATCCTTCATTACCACTACATCTCCTGGAGCATAGTTTTCATTACAAGAACCTACTGCTGCAGTGGAATAAATGTATTTTACTCCAATTTCTTTTAATGCCATCATATTGGCTCTATAATTTATTAGATGAGGTGGCACTGAATGACCTTTGCCATGTCGTGCTAAAAATACAACTTCTTCACCTTGTATATTTAAAATATCTAATTCTACTTTTCCGTATTTTGTATCTATTGTTTTGGATATACCTTCTCCTGCATCATATACTCCTGTGCCACCGATTATTGCTTTTC
>CAZMBD010000160.1:0-3342 GCA_964564325.1 uncultured Clostridiaceae bacterium | reverse complement strand
AAAAGAGCCTGAGCAATGCCTACTCTTTGTTTCATTCCACCAGAAAAGCCACCTAATTTTTTTGTTCTTTCATCATTTTAATAAAAACTTCCTGAGTTAAATCATAAGCTTTATGATAATCTCCAGTTTTTCTATAGATATAGGCAAATATGGATTTATAATATCTATTAACTAAAACTTCCATAGAAGCTTGATTTCCCTTTAATATATCTAAAATGAGTTCATCGTCTGTAGGCATCTTTAAACCTCCCTCTATATAGTATAACGATAAAGTTGTAAAAAAGATTTAAAGTTAGTTTATATTTATTTTTTGCTTCCTTAGTTTGTAGAATTTATTATAGCTTGCTAAAAGCTCTAAGTAATAATAAAATATACATATAATAGGATAAATTCGATTTGTGGAGGTTATAGATTTTTTAGATTTAGAATTGGATTATTGAAACTTTTTGTACGAGGATAGGAATAATTAAGTTTGTAAAAAAATATTTTAAAAATAAAATTTGGGGATCAGGATATATTTTTATATTTGATTTATGTTAAAAGAGAAGGAGAGGTTGTATAAGTGGAGCATGAAATTAAATTATCAATAAAACCTTTTGTAAAGTGGGCAGGTGGCAAAAGACAATTATTACCTACAATTAACGAAAACTTACCATCTGGGCTAAGAAATGGTAGCATTAATAGGTATGTTGAACCTTTCGTAGGTGGTGGAGCTATGTTCTTTCACATTGCTACAAACTATCAAATGGAAGAAATAATTATAAACGATATTAACAATCAATTAATTAATGTTTATAAAATAATACGAGATGATGTTAATGAACTAATTAAATATTTAGCAAATATTGAAAATGAGTACTTACACCTTAGTGAAAAAGAAAGAAAAGAATATTTTTATAATAAAAGATCTTTTTATAATAAAAATAAAACAGATGGAGTAGAAACAGCGAGTATATTTATTTTTTTAAATCGTACATGTTTTAATGGTTTATATCGTGTAAATAAGAAAGGTGAATTTAATGTGCCTCATGGAAAATATAAAAATCCTACAATTCTTGATGAAAATAATTTATTAAATGTATCTACAGTATTGCAGAATGTAAAGTTATATAGTGCTGATTTTGAACAGATGGGAAAATATGTAGATGATAAAACTTTTGTATATTTAGACCCACCTTATAGACCTTTAGATGCTACAGCTAATTTTACATCTTATAATAAAAGTGAGTTTAATGATGTGGAACAGAAAAGATTAAAAAAGTTTTATGATAAATTAAAAGACAAAGGCGCAAAATTGTTGCTTAGTAACTCTGATCCAAAAAATACTGATGAAAATGATGATTTTTTTGATGAACTTTATAATGATTATAATATTAAAAGAGTTTATGCTAATAGAATGATTAATTCAAATGGGAATAAGAGAGGTATGGTTACAGAATTACTAATATCCAATTATTAGGAGGGATTTTATTGATAACTTTAGAAACATATAGAAGACTTGGATTGCTAGATGAAGAGGATGTCTTCACATATTTAATAAGCACATTAAAGGATTCTAATCAGACATTTGATTATTTTGTAGATTGGGGTACAGTATTTAATAATGTTGGAGAAATTGAAAAACAATTAAATATTTTAAACTATTTAATAGGTAAAGAAAATATAGAAGATGAATTTAGATTACTTATAAAAGAATATCCCGAAATTGTAAATGTAATACCAGTGTTTTTAGCAATAAGAGCAAAAAGTTTAAAGGTATTAGTAGATTATAAGCAAAAAGATTGGGTTTATAAAGAGTATTTTTTTAGAAAGAAGTCTAAGTATACTGATGAGGAAATTGATGATATTATAGACTTTTGTCAGCTTTCAGGATTTTTAAAATTACTTGAAGATAGAAAAATAAAAAACCTTGTAGACTATTGTATTGGAATGGAAGTTGGAATAGGGACTAATGGCAGGAAAAACAGAAGTGGAGATATTATGGAAGGAATAATGGATTGGCATATAAAAAATACTTGTGAAAAATTAAATTTACAATATATAAAACAAGGTACTAGAAAAGATACAATGGCAAAATGGGGTATTAAATTACCAATAGACAGAGCTAATAGGATACATGATTTTATAATAAATAAGGATGGTAAATTAGTTATAATTGAAACTAATTTTTATTCTGTATCAGGCTCTAAATTAAAGGCAACTGCTGGAGAGTACCAAGAACTCCATAAATTTTTAAATGATAAAGAAGAAGTACATTCTTTCATTTGGATAACAGATGGAATTGGCTGGCAAAAAACTCAAGGCTCTTTAAAAGAAGCATTTACTATATTAGATTATTTATTTAATATTAAATTAGTTTCTCATGGGGCATTAGAAGAAATATTAAGGTAGGGGATGTTAATGAGTAATGAAATTATATGTAACTATTGTAATCAAGAGATAGTAAAAAGTAGATATTTTAATCATCTTGAGACACATCATTTAAATGAATACTTAAAAATCATTGATAAAATTATTAAAATGAATAATGAGGGATATACAATTTTTGAAATAGCAGAAAAAACTAATACTACTAGTAATGTAGTTTTTAATAGGTTGAAAGAACTTAAAAATAAAGGATATGAAATTATGGAACCATTGAAAATTTCAAATTGGGGACCTAAAGATTTTAAATTAAATGCAACTACATTATGGAGTTTTCCTGAAAGAGGTAGTTGGGCTACTCATAACAGTACTTATAGGGGTAATTGGTCGCCATACATACCTAGAAATATAATATTAAGATATTCAAAAGAAGGAGATACGGTATTAGACCAATTTGTTGGTGGTGGAACTACTTTAATAGAGACTAAGTTGCTTAAAAGATATGGAATTGGAGCAGATATAAATAAAAATGCTTTAGAAATTACGAAAGAAAATATACGATTTAGGAAAAACAATGAATATAACCCTATTTTATTTCATAAAGATGCAAGAAAATTAGATTTTATAAAAGATGAAAGCATAGATTTAGTATGCACGCATCCACCTTATGCAAATATAATTAAGTATAGTGATGGTGTCAGTGGAGATTTATCTTTATTAGATATAGAAGAATTTTTAATAGCAATGGAAGATGTAGCTGCAGAATCTTATAGGGTATTAAAAAGAAATAAATATTGTGCAATACTTATAGGTGATACACGAAAGAATAAACATATGATTCCATTAGGTTTTAGAGTAATGGAAAAGTTTCTAGATGCTGGTTTTGTACTTAAGGAAACAATAATTAAAGAACAACATAATTGCCAAGCAACAGGATTTTGGTATAAAAGAAGTATAGAATATAATTTTTTGTTAATT
>CAZMBD010000159.1:0-3357 GCA_964564325.1 uncultured Clostridiaceae bacterium | reverse complement strand
CAAAATCCAGATATGGCAAGGAAGATTATATTTGGAATTGGAATAACCAATGGAATACCAGAGATTATAATTGGAACTATAATAGTTACTAATGTAGTAGCTGCATTAAACAATAGAGTGAAATAAATTAGGTGGTGGATTAAATGTTATTAGTAATAGATGTAGGTAATACAAATATTGTATTTGGAGTATATGAAGGTAATAAACTGCTATATGATTGGCGAATAGCTACAGATAAAAATAAAACTTCAGATGAATATGGACTGCTTTTTGAACAAATTTTTAAATATCATGGCATTTGTCCTAAAGATGTAGAAGATGTTATAATGTCATCAGTAGTACCTACATTGATGCATACATTTTCCGCCATGAGTATTAAATACTTTGATAGGGAACCTATAGTAGTAGGACCTGGAGTTAAAACTGGAATGAATATAAAGTACGACAATCCAAGAGAAGTAGGAGCAGATAGAATAGTCAATGCAGTAGCAGCATATGAAAAATATGGAGGTCCTATAATCATAGTGGACTTTGGTACAGCAATTACTTTTTGTGCCGTATCTCGTGATGGAGAGTATTTAGGAGGAGCTATCGCACCAGGGATCAAAATTTCTAGTGAAGCTCTATTTACAAGGACAGCAAAACTTCCTAAAGTGGAACTAGTAAAACCAGATATGGTTATAGCAAAAAATACAGTAAATAGTATTCAATCTGGCTTAATCTACGGCTATATTGGGCTAGTGGATTATATTGTAGAAAAGATGATAGAAGAATTAAAGGATGAAGGAGAAGTTAAAACTGTAATTGGAACAGGAGGTTTTTCCTCTCTAATAGCCAGTGAATCTAAATATATAAACAAAATTGATAAATTATTGACCTTCGATGGACTTAGAATTATATACGAGAGAAACAAGTAGCCAATTGGCTACTTGTTTCCTAATATTAGAGGTGGAAATATGAGAATAGTAGATTTGACACTTAAAAATAATATTTTTTTAGCACCCATGGCTGGCGTTACAGATAGTACTTATAGGATGATTTGTAAAGAAATGGGTGCGGGATTAGTATTTACAGAGATGATAAGTGCCAAGGGATTATACTATAAAGATGAAAATACAAAAAACTTAACTATAATAAATCCAAAAGAAAGTCCAGTAGCATTACAAATATTTGGTTCGGACCCTAAAATCATGGCAATGGTTACAGAAAAATATATAAATCCAAGAAAAGATATAGAAATACTAGATATAAATATGGGGTGTCCTGCACCTAAAATAGTTAAAAATGGAGATGGCTCAGCATTACTTAAAAATCCTCCTTTAGTACGCAAGATACTTAGGGAAGTGGTAAAAGTTTCTACTAAACCAGTTAGCTTAAAAATTCGTATGGGCTGGGATCATAATAGTATTAATGGTATAGAAATAGGGAAAATTGCAGAAGAAGAAGGTGTATCTTTTTTAACTATTCATGCCAGGACTAAAGATATGTTTTATTCAGGAGATGCAGACTGGGATTATATAAAAAAAATGAAGGAAAATATTAAAATCCCCATTATAGGAAATGGAGATATATTTGAACCAATAGATGCCATTAAAATGATGGAATATACAGGATGTGATGGTGTAGCCATAGGTAGAGGTGCCATGGGAAATCCTTGGATATTTCGTAGAATACAAAATTTACTAGATGGCAAGGAAGATATAGTTCTAAGTTCAAATGAGAAAATAGATATGGCAATAAAACATTTAAATTTATTATGTAATATGAAAGGTGAAAATATAGGAGTAAGAGAAATGAGAAAACATATATCCTGGTATTTAAAAGGAATGAAAAATTCTAATGGAATTAAAAATAGAATAAACACAATAAAGGAAAAAGATGAGATAGAAAATATTTTACTAGAATATAAATCAGAACTAAATTAGTAATACCTAATTAAAAAACCTCATATAATACATTACAATAATGTAAAGGGGTGGTTTTATTGGGTTTTTATATATAATAGGAGAAGAAAAATACAGGGCTTATAATAGAAATAGATTTAGTAGATTTATCCCAGATAGTATATTAAAGAAATTAAGACCAAGAATATTAGATAGCATATATGATGCACAAGGTCAAGAAGTAGGTACAATTACTAGGATTCACATAGGTAATGAGAAGTCCCAAGATTTAATATCTGGAATAGGAAAAATAAAAAAACAAAATATTAAATATTTAATCTTAGAAGAAATAGAATTATTTAATAAAGAAGAAATAAACTTAATTGAAATGGAAACCAATTTAAAAATATTAGATGGAATGAATGCAATAATATATTTTTTTCCCATAGTATTGGAGGAATACATAAGGGAAAAAGAAATAGTGATTTTCAATGGAGATAAAGAAATTACAAAAGAATTTATATTATCTTTAAGTAAAAAAGTCAAATCTATTACTCTAATTGAAGAAAATGAAGATATAGTAGAAGAAATATATAATTTTGTATTAGAAAAAACTGGTCTATCAATTTTTCATTCTAAAAATATAAATAGAATACTAAAAAATTACCCTATTATTATTAATTTTAACAATAATACTAAAATACATGGCAATCAAATAAGGAAAGAAGCCCTAATTTTTGATTTTAGTTTAAAAAAGGGTTTAAAAGCTTATTTAGAAGATACAAGAAAAGGAATAATAGAAGATTTTATATTTAAAACTGAGAGTTTAGATATAGTTGAAAGCAATTGGATAGCAATCCAAGTGAATTCATCAATTTATGAATATTTTAATAATTTTAAAATAGGTGATTTTCAAGGCTTATTAGTAAATGGAGAAGTATATAGTCCTAAAGACTTTATAAATGGTAAAATAAGGCATGTAAAGAAACTGTAAGTACTTGACAATAAGCCTTACCTTGTTTATAATATTCTGCATATATATATTATAAATCCGTTTTTAAGGGCAAATTGGCCAAATTATTGGAAAAGGAGAGAGTTAGATGGCTGAAAAGGATGTATTCTTAACTGCAGAGGGGTTAAACAAATTAGAAAATGAATTAGATGAATTAAGAACTATTAAAAGAAAAGAAGTTGCAGAAAGGATAAAACAAGCTTTAGCTTTTGGAGATATATCTGAGAACTCCGAATATGATCAGGCAAAGAATGAACAAGCTCAATTAGAGGAAAGAATAGCAAAATTGGAAATGATACTTAGAAATGCTAGACTAATAGATCATGAAGAGATTAGTACAGATGTAGTAAGTATAGGTTCTAAAGTTATGGTAAAAGATTTGGAATATGATGAGGAAATGGAATATACCATAGTAGGTTCTGCAGAAGCGGATCCCTATGAAGGAAAGATTTCCAACGAATC
>CAZMBD010000158.1:0-3387 GCA_964564325.1 uncultured Clostridiaceae bacterium | reverse complement strand
GTTTTTGCCTAATAGTTCTGACAATTTTATTCTAATCAATAATATCACCTCTAGGGTATTAAATAACGTTTATCGTTATAAATTAACATCTTTCATTATATCATAACGATATTTGTTTCTCAATAGAATAAAAATATAATTCCAAAATCCTGTGTCTAACCTTTTTCGCTGACTAGTTTATATCTATCCTGTCTCCTCAACCCCTATAAAAAATCTATTCTGTCAACTCAACCCTATTGTATTAAGTGTAGTTGACATGTTTCCTCAAAGAATAAAAATAAGGGTTTCCCGACATTAACGTCCTCGACAAAGATGTCATGAGAAAAATTCAATGTCTGGAAACCCTTTATCTATCAGTGCTTAAAGTATCTTTATTTCTCCATCCTCGACATCAATGTCACGCACTCAACGTGATGTACTTAGGCTATTTTACACAGTGTTGTATGATATGAATAACACTTACATATACACAACTTTCCATCTCTTCTGTACAGTCAACATATTAAATTTTGATTAGGCTATTCTCATATCAAAAAGTTATCTCTGCCTTTAAAATAGCATGATCAGGATTCCCCTTTATATTCTTATAATCACTTTTTGTTAATTCTGCGTAACCATTTGAATTGTTAACAAAATCCCAAACATAACACACATCAATTTGTTTGTATTTTACATTTGTTATCAAATGATCTAATTGCGTTCTTGTACCATCTAGCTGAACGAAGGAATACCAATCATCGACATTATACACTGGCGTGTGGAGAGTATAGTTTCTTGAAGTTTGGGGCAATGTATAGTTTTTATTTGTTGACCATTTTCCAGCCCAATACGCATTAAAATCTCCTACACAAATCACATTATGTTTTAGGCTACTTAAATAATCATCTAACAAAGCAAATTGATTACGCGTATAATTCGGATTTGTTCCATGGATATCTTTTCTAATTCTAACTCCTATTAAAGAAAATAGCTTGTTATCATATCTAACCCTAATCTCCTGGTAATCAGGCACATCTTTCCCTAATAATACTTCATTATTTAAAACAGAATCAGGTTTATATTCACGTATATCAGTATAATCAAGGCCTTTGTTTCTCCTTACAGCAATCAATACACCATTTCCACCTGTAGATGATGTTACAAACCAAATATATTTCTTTTGCTCTAATTCCGATTGTAAATAGTCCCATCCTTTTGCAATAACAAATTCAGTTAAAACAATACAGTCAGGTAATTCGTCTAAAACTTTATCTACTATCCATGTTTTTATTTCATATTTATTAAGCCACGGAAAAGATGCTGCTCCACGAATATTCCATTCAAGTATAGTAAATTTCCCCATCTGTTTTACTCTCCCCTCTTTCTCGAACTATACTTCTTACTCTTCCTTCGATTACCATCTTCACCTTTCACAACATTACTTCTCTTCTTCTTTTCCACCTGCACCGCTTCAAATTGCTCTTTTGAAATGATTGCTGGATGATTATTTTCTGAGACATAATGTTCTTGATGTTCTCCGGCATTGAGTAGTCTAACCACACCAATATATTTTTCATTGCTCAGCATGACATCAATCGTTCTTTTACTCCACTTTTCTTTCCCCGTTGGTGTTTTTATTCCACGTTTTTCTAATTCACGCTTTATACCTATAATACTTAAGCCACGCAAGTATAAATCAAAAATCAATCGAACATTTCTAGCTTCATTATCTTTTATAACCAACAGACCGTCTTCATCATTTTCATAGCCGTAACATTTTCTGTTGTACAGTTTAGAAGTTCCTTGGGCGGCATGACGTTTATATCCCCATTTAATATTTTCACTTCTAGATTCATTTTCTGCTTGGGCAATGGATTCGATAATCGAAATCATCAAAGCACTATCCGTATTGGCTGTATCTAAGACTTCTTGTTCAAAAATAACACGAACTCCAAGCTCTCTTAGCTTGTTCAACCCTTCAAGCACTTCAACGGTATCTCGGCCAAACCTGCTAATGTTTTTTGTTATCACAATTTCTATATTTTTTGCTTCACAATCTTTAATTAGACGATGAAATGCTTTGCGGTTAGACTTCGCTTTCCCTGAGGCAATATCTATGTATGTATCAACAAGTAACCACTTAGGAGTTGATGCTGTTAATCTAGTTAATGCAGATACTTGGGCTGTTAAACTATTCAATTGTTCCATACTATTGGAACTTACTCGACAATAAATTCCTACTCGTTTTTCACGTTTAACAGGTTTTGGCGGAATAAAATGCACCCTGCGCTGATCAGACATTCCCTTACCTCCTGACATTTACATTTTTGTATCCATTTAGACTAATTATATTAAATACGTTTTCCGACTATATGATTAGTCTAAATATAGCACATTTTATTCCTTTCATCTATCCTGTCAACTCCCCTACCCAAAATCTAATCTGTCAACTCAACCCCATTTTCTAGCTCTTCCAACACCAATAACAAAAAGGATTCCACCTGTTTATTCACTTAAAATAAACGTAGGTGAAACCCTATAAACCTTATTCTATCAACACTTCATCAGTTCTTATTCATCCACCCTAGACATCAATGCTACCAACTCGACATGTGGCATCACTACCATGGGAACATGATTTGTCTAAGTGGTTATTATTATAGGAAGACAATTCAGCAGAGTCTTTCCCTATAGTTTTATTCTTCTTAGCATTTTTTCTAGGAGATTTAAAGTCCTCTCCATTTAATCCATCCTTAAAGCCAGTCTTATATACGAAGGTAAGCTTATATGGGTCTACCTTGCCATCTTCGTCTATTTCCCCAACAATTACCTTTTCTACTATACTTTCAAATACATACCTGTCAAATTCCTTTAGGACTTCCTTTTTTTCCAGCATGGATTTAAAGTCCTTCATCCTACTCTTTATTTCATTGTTGTTTTCTAGGCTATATTCTAAGGTTTCTTTCTCCTTATTCTTTTCTAAATACTCCTTCTGAAAAGCTAGGTATTTTTCTTCATATAGCTTTTCATCTATTTTTTCTTCTAGTCTTAAATCCACTAAAGAGTTTTGCTTGTTTAAAAGATGAGCTATCTCTCTTTCTAGCTTATTAATACTTTTCTCAAGACTCTTATCATTTAAGCTAGCTTCAACTAACTCTAGAAAGCCACTTACAATATCTTTATTAGTTGATGTAAGCTGCCTATAGCTCTCTAAGAATGCTTTTTCTATTGCTATTTCTTCTATCCCCTTACTATTAGGACAAAACTTCTTCCCCTTCTTGGTTCCAGTTACACATTGCCAAACAGTCTTCTTATATTGGGAGTTACTATGCCAGGACCTTCTAGATAAATTTGAACCACAGAAGCCACATTCTAATAGACAGGAAAAAGCATATTCCCTACTGAATT
>CAZMBD010000157.1:0-3487 GCA_964564325.1 uncultured Clostridiaceae bacterium | reverse complement strand
CAGCAATGAAAAGACTTCTTGATAAAAAACAAAAAATAATAAATAGGTATGTAGAGAAATACGGATTGCTAGATTAGTTTACATTATAAAAATTATGTGAAAAGGGAGTGATTCATATGTTAAAGATGTCATTTTATGACGGGACGCTTGATAGAAATGCGGCAAAAGAATTTGTACAGAAAACCAATAAACCTTGTGTGTATACATATGGGTTGTCGTACAGGAGGCCTACGACACACAGGGCTCCTATCAGTAAAGAAAGAGCATTAGAAATTATAGCCAAAAAATCCCTACTGGATATAACAGAAGAGGAAAAAGTAATACATTTGAACGCATACAGCGATAACGATATGTGGTAATAACATGAAAGGAATGGTGAAGAAATGGAACATACTCCTACAAGAGAATTATATAACCAAATACAGAACCGAATAATTTTAGAACTTCAAGATAATGAAATCCCTTGTCCAGATTGCAAAGGCATGCGTTTTGTTTACACCGAGGACGACGGTAAGGGCTGTATTAAGACTTGCAGACGATGTCACACCGGTAAATTGTACGTCTGTAAACATTGCGGAGTAAGCAATAGCACTAATTACTGTTACTGCAATAAGGCTAGAGAAGAGCGGTACATGAAAATAAGCACAGAACAAGCTAAGAAAGAGGCTAAAGCTTTTCAAAGTGCTGAAAAAATACATTATAAAGATTATGACGGCAAATTCCTCCTGGAAGGTAGTAACTATGTTAAGGATATTGAAGATGTTGAAGAATGGATTTATGACATGTTAACAGAAGGTACAGAGCCACCAGAGTATCTTTGGGCTGTCGAGAAAGAACAGTGTTTTTCTATAGATCTATTAGACATTATTTTTAATAAGTGTGATGACGGATATGAAGATATGTATGATTGTTTAGATACCAAAAGCCCTTTACTCGAACAGGCACAAAAACTAATAACACGATGGGAAAAAGAACAGGGTGACAGCTTATGTGTGTTCCATACAACCTATAAAAAAGCGATAATCATAAAAGACCTTGTCGAAGAAATCAGAAAAGAAATAGTATAAATATGTCCGCAACATAGCAATAGATCCATGGTAGCTCATTGGTAATTATAATAAAATAATCGTTCACTTTTACATAAAATTTCCATCTTAACTTCCTCGCATGTCTACTGGCATAGGTTAGTAGACGAATTTTAAGAAAGGAAGTTTTTTTTATGGATGTTTTTAACACTAAGAAAGTTGACGAAGAACTAATACGTGAGTACTTTGAGCGTAACGAACGCAAGAAATCAGATGAGGCATGGCTAAAGTCAAAAGCCCCTATAATCAGAGAAGCTTTAAAAGATACACCAAAGTCTATGTATGGTGATCTTGTAGTCACTCTATCTACTCCTAACACAAGCAAGTTTAACAATGATAAAGTTATGAAATTCCTCGAAGAGAGAGTTAAACCCCTCAATGAAGAAATTTATGAACTTTGTGTTAAAGATGCAGTAGATGAAAAAGGACTTGCTGATTGTTTAGAACAAGGGCTCCTAAGCATAGAAGAATTAAAAGAATATGCTTGGGAAGAAAGCACAGGCACTACACGCCTGTCAATATCTAAAAGGAGAACAAAAGATGATTAGAATAGGTAGCTCAGTAGAGGTATCTCCACATAGCTCAATAGCTTTTAAAAATAAAAAAGGTATAGTGGTTAATATTACAGAGGGGGCACTACTTCCCTATTTGGTTTACATCAAAGAAGTTGACATGAGAGTATCTTTTTCGGAGGACGAACTGATTGAATTACAAGATTAGTAGATGCGATTTATTAATTCTATTACTTATATTCACAACTACATTGTTTGCACTAATAGCATTTAGTAATCGATATGTAAACCATATAGAAGACATGCCCCCCACCCCTGCACTTACTCCAACCACTATGCCCACTCAATCCCCTTCTCCTACGCCGACTACAGTACCCTCTCCCATACCTACACAAGAACCAGTTATAACAGAACAGACAGTAATAAGTAGAGGGTCTGAATACCACATTAGAGTAACTGAAGATATGCTAGACAGCCCAATGAGTATGGTAGCTACAGCCTATGATTTATCCTATGCAAGCTGTAAAAAGGAACGCTCCCACCCACAGTATGGTATAACACGAAGCGGAGTACGTGCAAAAGAATTTCATACAGTAGCAGTTGACCCAAAAGTCATACCGCTTGGTTCCATACTGTACATAGAGTTCCCAGAAGATTATTCATACAGGAACGGTGTGTACGTAGCAGAAGACGTCGGAAGTGCAATTAAAGGTAATAGAATCGATGTATTCTTTGGCGAAGATGAGATAGGTGAACAAACAGTACATGAAGAATGCTTAGAGTTTGGTAGGCGTAATGTTACTGTTTACTTGATCACAGGAGGCGAAGATGGTTAAAACACACGAGTACTATACTAAAGAACAGCACAGAAAAGGCTGCCATAAAGTAAATGGTAGTCTCACAAGAAACTATTCAGTATGTGAGGGTTGTCTTTTGATAAAAGAAAAGCCTGACCCCGTAATACACGGGAGAATGAGACGATACTGCGATACTGAAGCATTAAAAGACAAGGACTAAGTAAGAAAGGTGGTTTATTGTGAAAATCAAAGAAATATCAGTAGAATGTAAATTTCTCAAAGCGTTGCCCAGTTACCAGAACGTTACATTTACCGCTGGTTGTGTAGCAAACGTACCTGAAGATGCAGACTTAAAAGAGTGCTATGCTCAGTTATGGGATATGTGCGGTGACCAGATCAATGAACAGCTAAGATTGTTCAATGCAAATAAGAAATAATATTAAGTAGGCGGGATGGTATATTTACCCCCGCCCATTCTTGATCATTATTAAGAAAGGAGTGTAATTATGAAAGTAGCTAATTTATGTAAAGATTGTGCCTACAGCATGCCTACATGCAAAAGTTCAAAAGTAGTATTTGCAATTGACTGTAGTGTTATTTTAGACTACGTGAATAAAGATGAGTGTTCTGCTAAAAACCTCGACGCTGTTATTGCCTGTGATGGTTTTCAAGATCAGAGGTATTGACAACTCCCACAGCAACATAAACTTTATTAACTCGTCTTAAATTTTTAACAATATTTAACAGTTATGTATGTAGTGTATAAATATGCAGACGGAGGAATCATATGAACCCTAAATATGACTTATTAAAACTTATGGAAGAAAAGGAAGGAGATGTAAACAAAATGAGTGAATTAGAGCGTGATATAAGTTTTCTAAAAACCTATGTTGCTACAGTACAGGGCATAGAAATTCTTGAGTATTATGATAGCAATTTCTTGAGCGGTAACAACGAGAGTAGATGCAAAGAAAAAATAGAGCATTTGAATTTGGCACTCAAAAAGATTGACGAAATCAGTGAAAAGTTAAGTCTTATTTGACACGAAAGGAGCATCGATATATAAATAAAAAGAACAACCAATTCGGTTGTT
>CAZMBD010000156.1:0-3491 GCA_964564325.1 uncultured Clostridiaceae bacterium | reverse complement strand
TAAATCATGAGTTACAAGTATTAGAGTTTGATTATATCTTCTTACAGATATTTTAAGTAAATCTATTATTTCTTTGGAAGTTTTACTATCTAAGTTTCCTGTAGGTTCATCGGCTAATACTATAGATGGATTATAGGCCAATGCTCTCCCAATAGACACTCTCTGCTGTTGACCACCTGATAGTTCATTGGGAAGATGAGTTAGTCTATCTTTTAATCCCAATATATTTGTCAATTCTTCTATATGTTTATTGTCTACTTTTTTATTATCTAGCAACAAGGGCAATAGTATATTTTCTTCTGCTGTAAGTACTGGAATTAGATTGTAAAACTGAAATATAAATCCAACTTTTCGTCTTCTAAATATGGCCAATTCTTTTTCTGATAAACTGTAGATATCTATTCCATCTACAAATACTTTGCCACTAGTAGGTTTATCTACTCCCCCCATTAGGTGAAGAAGGGTTGATTTACCTGAACCACTAGATCCTACTATAGCTACAAATTCCCCTTGATTAATGCTAAGATTAATGTCTTTCACTGCATCTACTTTTGTATTCCCCGTTCCATAGCTTTTAAATAAATTTACTGTTTCAACTACCTTCATTTTTTAGCCTCCTTTTTCATCTTAATTCTAGTTTAATAAATCTAACTTACAAGGAGGTGAATTTTTAGATTACATTTTAGTAAGAATTCAAAAATGTAATAATAAACTCTGTTCCTTTTCCCTTTTCTGATTTCACAGAAATAGTAGCATTTTGAGATTCTACTATTAATTTTGAAAGATTAAGGCCTATGCCTATACTATCTGGTTTTATTTCACTACTTACTTTATAAAATCTTTCAAATATATGTGGAATATCCTTTTTATCTATGCCTTCACCATAGTCTTTTATTATTATATTGGTGAAAAGAGGAGTTTCTTCTAGAAATATTTCAATAATTCCTCCATCTTCACTATGTTCTATAGAATTTTTTATTATATTTATAATGGCCTCAGCTGTCCAGTCTTTGTCTCCATAAAATATGGATTCTAAATTTCCCATTATTTTTATATTTTGTTCCTTTTCCTCTATATTCATGGATAATGTAGATAGTGCAATTTTTATTGGCTCTATTGCCTTTATTTTGTCTTTTTTAAATTCAATGGCTCCAGCTTCTATTCTGGCAATTTTTAATAAATTAACTATTAGCCATTCCATTCTCTCTAATTGAATACTAATTTTCTCTAAAAAGTCCCTTTGTACTTCTTCTTCCATATTTTTATCTTGAAGAATTAAATCATTTAACATAATTAATGAAGATAGTGGTGTTTTTAATTGATGAGATATGTCTGATATGGTGTCTTTTAAAAAGATTCTTTCCTTTTGTAATATTTCAATGCTGTTTTTAAGCCTATCTGCCATTTGATTAAAGGAATGATTGAGTATATTAAAATCTCCTTCCCCTTCCTCTTTTAACACAATACTAAAATCTCCCTCTACTACTCTTTCTGCAGCATAGGAGATTTGTCTTACCTTACCATAAACTTTTTTATATTCACTTCTTATTAGAATTATTAATGGGATTAAAGACAGTAGTACAAAAAGGGAAATTTTTATTTCTATATTTGGAGTGGTTTCTTTTAATAATGGCTGTACTCTTTTATTCATATCCACATGATAACCATAATTTTCAAGTATATTTTCCCCATTCATAATGTCTTCTTTTGTATTTTCTTTAGTTATTATATTGATAATTTCTGTTTCTAGTTCTGGATTAGTATTTAATATTTTTCCAATTAATGCAGTATTTTGCTCTATGATTTTTTTATTTATATTGTTTATTTCTGAATTGAGGGCAAGGAATATTGTTAAGGATAGTACAGTTTGAAATATTATAATTTTAATAATGGTATTTTTATATTCTATATTTTTTAGCATTTAATTTCGCCTCACTTCTTTATTCCATCTATAACCAAGACCACGAACAGTTTTTATATATTTTGGATTAGATGAATCTTCTTCAATTTTTTCTCGTAATCTCCTAATATATACAGACAATGTATTGTCATCTATAAATTCTCCATCAATATCCCATAGTTTCTGCAATATGGTAGTTCTATGTAGTGCTTGTTTTGGATTTTCCATTAATATTTGAAGAAGTTTATATTCTGAAGGCGTTAAAAATACTTCTTTTCCATTTTTCTCAACTTTACCTTCTATTAAATAGATTTTTATGTCTTCTGAGATTAATATGTTTCCCAAATTTTTATTAGAGTATCTCCTAAGGACTGCATTGATCCTAGACATTAATTCTCTTATTCTAAAAGGTTTGGTTATATAATCATCTCCCCCAATATCTAGTCCCATAACTATATTGACTTCTTCGTCACAAGCGGTTAAAAATATTATGGGAGTGTTTTTGTCTTTTCTTATAATTTTGCATAAATCATATCCATTGCCATCAGGCAGCATTACATCTAGTATTATAAGTATGTATTCATCTGTATTTATAAAATTTAATCCTTCATGATATGTATTCGCCACGTCTACTTCATAGCCTTCATTTTTTAATGAATATGCTATTCCCATACTTAAGGTTTTGTCATCTTCTACTAAAAGAATCTTTTTCATAGTCTCACCTCTAAGGTGATTATAACATAAAATTTACAAAAAAAATCAAATGAAAGGGACAGGTACCTACCTTGATTTGCTTCCATAGGTGTGCAGGGCTTTTGTTTGAAATCAAACAAAAGTACCTGTCCCCAACGTTTGCTAACATTTGGCTTAATTAAATTGTTTTGTTCTTTTTAATGCAGTATATAATAATACAGATGTTATAGCTCCTACTAAGCCTTGCATGATATTCCCTGGAATTGATGCTACTGCTGCCTTGCCATACATAAATACTTCTGGTACAAAGTATCCAAAAGCCATGAATATCCCAGCTATAGATGTGGCTACTATAGGTTTATCTTTCCCTATTTTAGTTTCTAATAAACTAGCTGCAATAAGTCCTTCTAAGCCCTTTACCACAAAGGTAATAGGCACATAGTGAGTATATCCTAATATCAAATCTGCCATTGCTGAACCAAAGCTACCTACTATAAACCCACCTTTTCTACCTAGCATTAAAGCTGCTAATAGTACCACCATATCTCCTAAATTTAAATAACCTTCTGTACCTAATGTAGGGATATGAATTACCATAGTCATTACTGTTGTTAAAGCTATAAGTACTGCATATTTAGTTAATAGTTTTAAATTATTATTTTGCATAAACACCACCTCCTTAACCACATTGTTATGTATGGGTACAGTGGCTGCATATTGCTTACTGTATCCATAATTAATAGTAACACTTCCATAACACTTAGTCAAGAGATTTTGTCAAATTTAAAAAAGCAATTGAACAGAAGATTTTTCAATCTTCTGTTCAATTGCTTTTAAAGAAAAACCTTATTCATAATTATTAATACGCAAACTTTGAAACAATTTCTTGCATTTCATT
>CAZMBD010000155.1:0-3507 GCA_964564325.1 uncultured Clostridiaceae bacterium | reverse complement strand
CATTTCCATAGCTAGAAGATAATAGAATATCATAATTATACATTCTACCTACTTCCTCTATTCCCCTAATCATTTGAGCCATATATGAATTCCCGATATCTGTCATAATAATCCCTATTAAATTAGACTTCCTAGTAACAAGAGATCTAGCTACTTGATTTGGCTTATAATCTAATTCGTCTATAGCATCTAAAACTTTTTTCCTAACCTCAGGACTTACAGGTTTTGAATCATTAATAACTCTAGAAACTGTTGATATAGATACGCCTGCCATTTTAGCCACATCTTTTATGGTTGCCGACATATCATTCCCTCCTTCCTAAATTAATTGCTAGATACTAATCTATTATATCATGTTTTCTATAATTATTGTATGCTATTATACTATAGTTGAAAAAATCCCACCTAATACCTTAACCATATTATAACAATTATAGTCAAATTCTTTTTCTTTTAGTGGTACTGTCATATATATTATTCCTTGGATTTCTCCTCTAAATTCCATAGGAAAAACTATTATAGATTGCCAATTAGGGGTATTTAATACCAAGTCTATGTTTTCTACATTCTCCCAGTCGATTAAAAATTCACCTTTTTTAGTGTTAATGGCTTTTTCAACTATATCAAAATTTACAAATGACTTTTCTGCCCATTCCTGTTTCATTCTAGTTCGACAATAAGTTCCTTTTATGTTTTTGTTTTTATCTAATTCAATTAAAGTACATGTTTCTGCATCTACCGTCTCTATTAATCTGCCTAGAAATTCAAATATCTTATCCTCTTTAGGCATATCTGATTTTGTCAAGTCAATAATATCTAAAATAGCTATTACATTTCTTTGATCCTGGTTTGTATTTCCTGATATAATTCCCGCCAATCTATCTGCCCTATGCAATGTGTTAAATAAATCAGCATTCCAAACTACGGTTTTATTTTTACCTTTTTCCTTTGCATTGTATAGAGCCTGATCTGCTTTTTCAATAAGTTCTTCCTTAAACTGACTATGTTTAGGGAACATAGCTATACCAATACTCATGGTTATTGGTTCTTCTATTTTAGATACTTGAAGTTTTTCAATATTCTTTCTAATTTTTTCTCCTATCTCTTTAGCATTTTTCTCATTAATATCTTTAAGTATTATTATAAATTCTTCCCCTCCATACCTAGCGACAAAATCTGTATTTCTAATACTATCTTTTAAGCACTTCCCAATTTTATTTAAAACCTCATCGCCCTTCCTATGACCATAGGTATCATTTACCTTCTTAAAATCATCTATATCCATCATTAAAACTGCAAAATTGCTACCTTTCATTTTAGCATCATTAAATATCTTTTTATACTCCTGTTCAAAATGTTTTCTGGTACTAGCACCAGTTAGTTTGTCTATAGTTGATAATATTTTTAGTCTATAATTTTCTATATTAATATAAACTATTTGAACTAGAGAATAAACTAATTTATGCCTTGTTTTATCAAATCTATTAAAAACTTTTTCAGTTTCTAAATAAATATAGCCCTCATTTCTTTGATTACTATAATATGCATTTTGTCGTCTATCCTTCCCCATATAAAGCATATCTGGTCTTTGGAGACCAATGGGAACGCATATTAAAGACCTAGTACCTTTGGGCAAAAATTCTCTATAAAAATCTACAGTATTGTCTCCAAAACTATTGCTAATAAGTACTCCATCTTCATATCTATTTGCCAAAGATAATAGATTTTCATTAGGAATCCAGTCATAATTTCCATTCAATGAAACAAGAGGTATATATCTATTATTATCTTCATCATACATTAATATATAACCCTTCTGTGCAAAAGTTTCTTTGGCTAAGTATTTTAATATTAGTTGTAAGTTGATCTTATAATTAGAAGTTAGTTTAGACATTAAAGTTTCTACACTATCTATACTCTTAATATCCTCATCCACATAATTACTAGTTTCTGTAATTTTTATGAAATCACTATCCTTTATAAAATCAATCATTTGAGCACTATCAAAATATTTTTCTATTCTATCCTGCGCATCTAGTTCATCTATACAGATACAATCTAATTCTATATCAAGAGCCTTATACATCATCACATTTAATTCCTTTTTTATCATATCTGTATTATGTTTTCTTATAAATCCTTTTTGCAAATCCTTATTTGGAATGTTTTTTATTAATCTATACATTTTATCTAATGTTTCTAATAAATAATTAATTCCTTCATAATACCTATTCTTTTCAGAAAACTTTTTCCCTAGTAATATATTTAAAATCAAATCTATTTGAGGTAGATTATACTTTTTCATATTAGTTTCTAATTTTATTAAATTTTCAATGCTATCTTCATCATCACTTACACTATATAATAATATTCCTCTAATATAGTCTAATTTAGGGATAGGATATATTTCTGCCAATTTTTCATCTTCTTCTAATATATCCAATAAATATTCATAATCTTTTTCTAAAAATGGAATAAAAGCTAATCGTAACAATGCCTCTCTTCTATTTATACTTATATTTTCTTTTCTAAAATCAGCTCTTATTTTTTCAATTTCAATTTTATCATATATATTATCTTTTAAATATTCAATTGTTACAATTCTAGTTCTAGAAGCCATATATTCCCAAATGGAAAAATCCTTACAATTTTTCATAGCCATTTTGGAAGATTCTAGGGCTGCTTCCCATTGACCAAATATAAAATAAAATTCTCCAAAAAAATTATGAAGGAAGCTTATGATTTCAAAACTATAAGTTTTCTTCTCGCTTTTCCCCTTTAAAATAGAATAATAATTATAACTTTGTTCATAATCTCCTATAAATAAATATATTAGACTTAGATTTATATAAGTTAAAAGTTCCAAATTGGATTCTTCAATTTCTATAGCTAAAGCCATGGCCTCTTCTATATAGGTTTGAGCCTTATCATATTGATACAATTCTATATATATTGACCCTATATTATTTAAAAAAACTAATTTTAAATAAGAATTGCCTTGATTTTCTACAATCTTTAATCCCTTTTCATAATATTCCATAGCTTTTTCAGTTTCACCATATTGAATATAAATATTTGCAATATTATTCATTGGTTTTGTAGAATTTATAAAATCTCCAACCTTTTCAAAAGCCTCAATGCTTTCTTCATATCTATTTAAAGCCTTTTCCTTATCTCCCATATAATATTCTATAAGACCAAGTATATTATAAATATCGCCTAAATTTTTATACAAATTATTATTTAGCGAAAGTTCCAATAGATCTTCCATGTTTTTTTTAGATTCTTCAAATTTACCAATATCTATCAAGATTCTATTATATAATGCTTTAGATTCTATTAATAATTCTAAACTATTTATTTCTTTAGATAATTCTATAGACTCTTCAATTTTCTCTGCAGATAATTGAATTTGATTTCTCTTTAAATATATATCTGATATGCCATTATTAGCCATAATAGCGTATTCTAATTTCCCATAATCTATAGCATTTTTAAATAGTTCTT
>CAZMBD010000154.1:0-3569 GCA_964564325.1 uncultured Clostridiaceae bacterium | reverse complement strand
ATATTATCTCATGGAATATGATTGATTAAAATGTGGGCTGGGTTTTACGCTTACATATATAACCATACCTCCATTTTCTATTTCTTGCATTATTAAAGAATCTTGCTCAATATGAGATCTGTCAATCAAATCTATATCCATTTCTAAAGTATTAACAAGTATTTCTAGCAATCCAACAAAATCAAGTCCTCTTAACTTTCCATTTGTATCAATGTATAAGTCTATATCACTACTTGTTGTAGCATTGCCTTTTGCATAAGAACCAAATAATATTGCCTTATTTATAGGATACTTTTCAAATATAGGAACTGTTTTTTTCCTTATAGTTTCAACTGAAATGAAATTGGGAGTCATAGTTCTAAGCCTCCTTCTTATTTAAATGTACATTACATATTAATTATATCATAATTTATTTATAAATTGAATATATAGCCTCATTTGCATTTTCTTTATATTTTGCATTTAAAGCTGTCCATTGTTCAGCTAAAAACACAATTTTTTACATTAACATTTATCATACCAGTTTCTTCATAAATCTCCCTTTTTACTGCTTCTTCAAAAGTTTCATATTTTTTGACACCATCACCTGGTAGAACCCAAAAACCATCAGTAAACTCCTTAGTAGATTTTGAATGTTCGTCAAAATATTTAATAAGCAAAATTTTACCCGTATTTATATTAATAGCCATTCCCCTAGCTGTAAATCTCAGTATTGTCCTCCCCTCCCAATAAAATCACTTTTTTTGATTCCTGATTACTTACTGACTTTAGCCTTCATGTTTTTTTGTTATGGTTTTTGTATCAAACCAATCCTTGCCGCTGTTCCAAAAACTAATATAAATATCTCCTATATCTGTTTCTATTTCCCTTTGTTCGAAGCCTTCTCCCCAGCCATCAGAGGCCTGTCCAGTTATATCATCCTTAATCTTTTTGAGTTCTCGACTATTCAGGTCATCATTTAATGTAAGTATTGCTACTCCCAGCAACTCATCTCCTACCATTTCAACAGAGAATTCATATTTTTCTACCTTTCCATTTACACTGTCATGTTCATTGTAGTAATGCATAAGACCCCTATGAATTTCATCAGGTAACCTATCCCTTTCTATAGCATCAAGGATTTCATCAATATAGCTGGCTATTTCATAATTTCCTAGCTCCAATGGTTCATTTAAGCTTTCACTAAAGCCATAGTCATTTTCAACCTCATAGGTTCTAACAGTTAAGGGCATATATAACTTCATTGTTTTCTGCTCCTTTGTTTTAGGAATTTCTATTCCAAGATTTTCTGATAGGATATTTGAAAGCTTTTGATTATAGCCATGGTAGACAATATATCCCTTGTCAGAAAATGCACCCAACTCATTTGCCATTTTTACTTGGCCATATCTTTTAAAGTCAATGTATTCCTCCAAATTATCATCATATTCAAAATGACCTGATTCTGAAATCATATATCTGCCATAACTTTCAACATCCTTAATGCCATCAAAGAGTTCAAATTCATACATAAAATCAGCTAATAAGAGAATCTCATCTATGGTTAAATGATTTATATAGTCCATAAGTCTTTCAAAATATTCTACATCTCCATCCATTTCTATAAATTTATCTGAGACTTTATTTAATGTATCCAGTTTTTCTACTATACTGTCATTATGAGGAATCATTTTTAATACCCTATCAGGTAGATTATTATTATCAATATTAAGATCACAGTCCTGAAGATATGGTACTCCTAATCTCATTAAGGCTTTTTCAATTTCAATATCTGAACAAGGAAGATATATAAATTCACTTTCTTCCTTTGATTTTAATTCAATTGTTGCCATAGTTTCCTTCCACCCATATAAAGGGAACTGTTTTCCATTGTATATTTGTTCGGGTTCATTTGAGTTTTTATATAGGACACCATAGGGAGTAACTCTAGCACTTTTATTATTCTTTATTACTTCCAATGCATAAGATTCTCCATCCAGTTCTTCTAATTCTTCAGCTACTACTGCCATTTTTTCGGTTAGATATAAATCCTTCCCTAGCTTATTAAAATCATTAAAGTTGTTTATTAAGCTATAACAGTGCAAATTAAAACTAAGATTTATTAATTCTGCCATGGATTTAGGTTCTTCTGCAAAGGCTATTGCATAAAACTTTTCTATTTCTCTTGTAGTAAAGCTATCAAATCTTTTCATTAAATAATTTAGTTCATCTATATTAGCATTTTTATCTGCTAGTATATTTAAAAATCTTTCATCCCTACTGTTTTCCACATAGCAATTTGGTTCTGTAATCATTTCCATTCCTAAATCATTGCATATCTCCTGTAATTCTACTTCCTCCATAGGAAACCATATGGTTTTCCTTTTATTATCATCACTTGATTTTTTAATTGTAATATTCAATTTCAATCCTCCATTCTACTTAGTAATTAAAAATAACTCTGCACCATATCTATTGATTAAGGCAGAGTTAATAATTGCTTTAAAGGTCATATCATTGATTAATTCTTTATCTGCAAGTTCACTAATTTTAATAAACTCCTTCCCAGTTGATATGGTTCTTGCAGTTTGATATAGGGCATAAGCTTCAGTATCTATTTCTTTTAGACAGATTTGTTTAAGGTCAAACTTATTAATCTTTAGTATTGTTTCTGAATTTCTCCATAGGTTTTCATCTACAGTTAGGAGAAAAAGAATAGCAATGTATCTAGGAGATACATCATAGATATTAAGATCTTGTTTATGAAATTCATTATAGAATCTTTCTTTATGCTTATGATTTATAAATATTTCCCCTTTGAAGTTATTTGTTAGAAGCTTTAGTCTATATTTTAAAGAATAATCTTTTATTTTTCCAAAACATTCTTTTACTAAATCTTTATATCTACATCTATCCACATTAGCTATCAGATTAGAACCAATGTATCTACATTTATTCCAACCCTTGTTAGTATTAATATCATTGTACTTACAACCTTTCACACCCCCTTGGCAGTTAAAATAATTATTGATGACTATACCACTTCTCCTTGGTTGGAAATTTGGAACCACAACCATTAGTTGCTCTATTCCTTCCAAGGATGTTCCATACATAAATAATTTTGACATTGTTCTCAGTCCTTTCAATTTTATTTTGGGCATAAAAAAAACGAAGTTTATATTGGTCTATAATTGACCTAAACTTCGTCCTATGATTTTCCATATTAAATTTTTAATTTGTATAAAAAATAGATGTATCAGAATCTTTGATATCCTAATACATTTATAGTTTCCATTACTACATTATATATATATATTATTTAGATTATTTCTTAACCATCAGATGAACATAATAGAAATAATGTGTCATAAATGCAAATATAGATTATGCTCAAAATCTTACCATTAACTACTTTTATCTTTTATCGCTAATTTTTTATAAAATAGCCAAGTGCCTGAAATCAACACCACAGATATTACGATATGCAATATAATGTTTGGAATTGTAAAATTATAAGTATTCGACACTTCACCAAATTCGAGTAAAAATCGGATTCCCATTCCTACAATAGTAGCAATCAAATTGAATAA
>CAZMBD010000153.1:0-3594 GCA_964564325.1 uncultured Clostridiaceae bacterium | reverse complement strand
ATAAATGAATTCTTAAATCTTTTCACAATACTTCATCTCCTAAAATATAAATTCTTTTTACTTCTAATTAATCCACTGATGTTCACTATATAAATTATATGAAATATGAGCCATCTAAGATAAATAGTCATTTTTATTCATCAAAAACGTGTTTACCTTTTGTGCCATCAGCATTAATATAGAATCCATCAACAATTTCGTTAATGCCTCCGCCGAACCACCAGTTATTGGCCTCAATAAAGGCAATGAATTTATTGAAAAATTCATCTTCTGATAATTCTATAGGAACCTCCACGCAACCTTGAATTTCAAATTCCTTTATCATACCTCAACTTCCTCCTATTGTATAAATAACCTTTACGTCCCATTTTTTGCTGATGTGCATTATATAAAAAGTACGTTCTAAAAATAAAATCCTTAATACTAATTATCTATTTCTTGTTCAAAAATAATTTCAAGTTCCATGGGTACACCATTAGAAGCATATTTTACAGGAAGAATTTGTACTAATCTCCAACCTTCTTTAGCATACTTATCAATAATTTCATTATGATTTTCTAATTCTGATACAACAAATCCTTTTATAACTAATTTTACACTTTTATATTGATACATAGGTTTGCCTCCTTATTAATTATGGCAGCACACTTATATACTTATACACATTATACCATTTCCTTATGGTCCGTGGTAACCCCTAAATCCTAATTTATAATCAATAAGGCTTGTCCCCTACTTATGATACGGTTCACCCCTCATAATCCTAAAGCCCCTATACACTTGCTCCAATAGTATCATCCTCATCATCTGATGAGGGAAAGTCATTTTAGAAAAAGACAGTTTAAAATCACTTTTTTCTAATACTTCATCTACTAATCCCAATGAACCTCCAATTATAAAAACTATATCATTTACTCCATCTATCATTAAATTCTCCATCTTTTCTGCTAATTGTTCAGAAGATAGCTGCTTCCCTTTTATATCTAAAGAAATTACATATGCATTTTGAGGAATTTTAGATAAAATTCTTGCTCCTTCTTTATTTTTAATTAGATCCATTTCTATTTTACTTAAATTTTCAGGAGTTTTCTCGTCTGCTACTTCTATTATTTCTAGATTACAATACCTTGAAAGTCGTTTGGAATACTCTTTTATACCTTCTACCATATATTTTTCTTTTATCTTTCCTACTCCAATTATTTTAATATTCATTTTTTCCTCCTAAAAATACGATTTTTTCTATCGTATTATCTTTTATATAAAATCGTGCATTATCACTTTGAAAAATAAAATTTGGTTCTATAGATTCTATTCTATCGATTTTTAAGATTCCTTTTCCCAATTCTAAATTAGGCATATTTATTTTAGTACCTTTTATCATACCATCAATATAAGCTTTTTTAAACATTATTATAATAATACCTTCATAATTTATGGGAATTTTATTTCCTTTTAATGCATTGCATTTTTTACAAGATAAAACTAAATTAAATATTTCGTTAGTCCCACCTCTGCTTTTGGGAAAATAGTGATCTAAAGTAATCTGTCTATATTTTAAATGTTTTTTACAATAAAAACATTTTTTATTTTCTCTTTTATAAATATATGCTTTTTCACTATTTGAAATATCCATATACTCTCACCTTTTTTCTATAATCCTCATTATAGCATCTCCATCCAAAATAAAAAAGCTGCAGATACTTTTTAGTATCTACAGCCTTTCCAATTTTAATAAGTTTCAACAAATACTTCAAAATAGCCTCTTGGATGAGCACATGCTGGACATTTTTCTGGAGCAGATTTGCCTTTATGAATATATCCACAATTATTACATTTCCATTCTACTTCTTCATCTTTTTCAAACACTTTATTATTCTCAATGTTTTCTAATAACTTTTTAAATCTAATTTCATGCCTTTCTTCTACTTCTGCTATTTCTCTCCACACATAAGCTATTTCTGAAAATCCTTCTTCTTCAGCAATATCTGCAAACTTAGGATAAAGTTCTGTCCATTCTTCATTTTCACCTGCTGCTGCAGCTTTTAAATTTGTCTTTGTATCACCTAAAGTTACAGGATAATCAGCATTAATTTCAATTGCTTCTCCACAAAAATCTTCATTTAGAAACTTAAAGAATCTTTTAGCATGTTCTTTTTCATTCTCTGCAGTTTCCATGAAAATATTGTGAATTTGAACATATCCTTCTTTCCTTGCTTCAGATGCATAGTATGTGTATCTAGTTCTAGCTTGTGATTCTCCTGCAAAAGACTTCATCAAATTTTCTGCAGTTTTTGTCCCCTTTAATGACTTCATTAAAATTCCTCCTTATATTTTAAATTAATCTTCTATCATATTATCTCTAAAAAATACAATCAAACCATAATTAGCTAATATGTCCATATATTGTTCGTGTGGAGAGCCTTCTGTACATTCTACCAATACATTACTCTTAAATCTTTCTTCATTTTTTCTAATTTCTTCTTCAAAAATTTCTATTGCTTCATCTTTTGTTTCTACATCTTCTAATAACTTCCTATACCTATCATATTCCTTGCTTAATTCCATTTTAAAATGATCATCTAATTCAGGATATCTAGATACATATTCCTTTAATATTTCCTCTTTCCCTTTAATTTTAAACATATAATCACCTCTTATATATTTAATTAAAAAATTCCCTTAAAATTAAAACCAAGACTCAACAGTTCCCAAAAGATTAAAATTTGTAAGATCATAATGTAGTGGAGTTACAGTTACATATCCCTTAGAAAGATAGTATCTATCCGTACCTTCTTCAAATGTTTTATCCCTTCTACCATGAAGTTTTAATATTCTCTCTCCATTATCATCATTGTTCTCCATAATATAATAATCATATATAACTCCACCAATTTTACATACCTTTATACCACTAATATTTTTCCCATCTAAATAGGGCGTATTTATACTAAGTATAATATTATTTTTAATAAAATCAGCCTTTGTTCTCTCTAAAATTTCTTTTCCATGCTTTGCTGCTAGATAATAATCTGTTTTTCCATCTGCCAATTCTGCTGATAATGCCATAGATGGAATATTATATAAATTTGCTTCTATAGCTGCAGATACTGTACCAGAATATAGTACATCCATACCTACATTAAGGCCTTTATTTATACCGGATATAACCATATCTACTTTTTCATCAATCAACTTATCTAATGCAACCCTTACACAATCTGCTGGAGTTCCTGATACACTATAAGTCTTAGATTTAATTCCGTCTAATTCTACTTCCTTCACTACCAAAGATTTTGATATAGTTATTGCTTGAGATTGTGCAGATTTTTGTTCCTCTGGTGCTACTATAATTAGTTCATGGTCTTTCTCTAATTCCTTTGCTAGTATATATATACCCTCAGAATGTATTCCATCATCATTTACTAATAATAATTTCATGTTTTCCTCCTGATAATTTATTATAAATTACATCACACTAAACCTTATACCCATTTTATCCTTTAATTACACCTAAAGGTACCAGTTTTATAACTCTTTTTACTAAATCTTTTTGATTATCCATTACTTCTTCTATATCTTTATAGGCCATAGGTG
>CAZMBD010000152.1:0-3688 GCA_964564325.1 uncultured Clostridiaceae bacterium | reverse complement strand
AACTCTTAGAAAAAGGTAAAGAAGAAATAGTAGGAAATAAAATAATTAGAACCCTAGGACTTGAGGACATTAAAAACAATGTGGGAAATCTAGACTTCAATCAATCTAAGTATAAGAACACCACAGAATTAATAATCAATATACCAATAGCCCTAGCAAGGAAAGACTCCACATTAAATATAAAATATGGCGAACTACAAATGAGTATAAATCCAAAAGATTTATACACCTATAGAGTATCAGCCTTAGACAAAGGAGATAAAGACTCAAATCTTCAAATAAATATAAAAAGACAAGGGGAATCCCATATTCCTAGAGGGAAAAAACTAGCCTCAAGAGCCTATGAATTTAATTTTGGTTTCCAAGTAGGAAAAAGCACTATAGAAATAGACAAACTACTAAGAGCAGGTAAACTAACACTAAACTTTGACAATATAACCTACTCAAACGCCAAAAATGTAATGCTATACAAATACGACAATCCTACTGGAGAATACATCAAGGCCTCTAATGGCAGAAACACTTCCTTTAATAGCGGAGGTAAGTATATATTATTATCAAATAGATAAAGACAAGACAGGGGGACGGTTCTTCTGTCTTATAAGACAGAAGAACCGTCCCCCTGTCTCTTAAAAAGGAGAATGAATACATATGAAACGAAAAACCGCAATATTATTATTATTCATATTAATACTAATTGTCAATTGTTCACTGGCCAACCCTCTTTCCTACTCTGACATAAACAATCACTGGGCAAAGAGAGAAATCCTAGAAATCTCAGCTCTAGGCTATATGGAAGGATATAATGGGAAGTTTTATCCAAATCGTCAGTTAAACTACGGAGAAGTACTAACCATAGCCATTAGAGCCATAGGAAGAGAAGGAGAAGCTCAAGCAGCAGAACCTAAAAATCATATAAAAGGCATATATCAAATAGCCTATGAACTAGAACTAATAGAAAAACCAGAAACAGAAAGTCTAATCCCAGCACCAAAAACAAAAGTAACTAGGGAAGAAGCAGCCAATATTCTAGGCAGAGCATTGGGCATAGAACCACCAATGGGACATGAAATAACAGAAGTTAAAAAATTCACCGATTACAAAAAAATATCCAGCCATAGACTGCCCTATGTAGAACTAATCATACAAAAAGGCTACATGAATGGAAAAGCAAACAACAAATTTGATCCAAAAACCTATATCACCAGAGGGGAATTTGCAAAAATCCTCTCCAATGCCAACGAAGACTTAATTCACCATAGAAATATAATGAAAAAATCGGGGCAAATAACAGATATAGAACTAGAAAATATCACCATATACAACACCGATGCTACTAGCAATATAATAGGCTATAAAGAAAAAGACGTATTCTTAGTACAGAAAAACAAAAAAATCTACACAGGAAACATTCTAGAAATAGGGGATCATATCACATACTATATGGACCAAAATGGAAAAGTCATATATGCAGAAGTAATCACTAATAAAGAAAAAACCATAGAAGGCACCATCCGAGAAATAAATTTAGAAGGTAGAGAAATTACAGTATGGGACTACAATGACAAAATGCACAAATTCAAACTAGACCCATATATAGATATAGACCAACTATATTTTGAACAAGAAGTAGCCATCACAACTAAAGGTGGACAAGTAGTCAAAATAACCACCTTTAACGAAATAGATCCAGAAAGAGATGGCTATATAATTCCAGGCACTAGATTTAGAGTAGGTACAGTATTATCTGCTACAAATCAAGAAATACAAATAAAAACTAATGGAGGAATAGAAAAATTTCAAATAGATCCACTATACATTACATTATACAAAAGAAATCAAAGAGTAGAACTATTCCAATTAAAAGAAGGAGATAGAGTATTATTAACCTTTGACGATATATATTCATCACAGGTTTCAGAAATTAAAATAGAAGATGAAGAAAAACATATAGCAGGAATAATCAAAGGAAAAATCGAATTAGTAGATGAAAGAAACAAGGAAATCCTAATCTCCGAACCCTATAAATTAGACAGAGGACAATGGCTACCAAATGGTGCAAAACAAAAAGTGAAATTAGGCACAGGTAGTATATATGAAGGTGGAAAGAAAATAAATCTTCAAACTTTAAATAAGAGAAAAGGCGAAGAAACTTATATCGCCTATGAAAATTCCTATGGAAATACAAATATATCTAAAATGCTATTAAAATCTGGCTCATCTATGGAATACAAAGACAAAGTCCAAGATATAGACTATGGCATAGGGCAAATGGTAGTAGATAAATCTGCCTTTAGTGTCCACGAAGGAACCATAGTCATAAAAGACAATAGACTGGTAGATCCACTAAATATAGACACTAGTCAAAATGTATATCTAGTATCTGACTATAGATATGGCACAAGAACTGCCAGCATAGTATCTATAGAAGACACTGGTATAATAGATGATAGAATAGATGGTACAAAACTTTGGGTATATAAAGGAAAGATAGAAGATATATTTAACTACAAATTGACTCTAGGAAAATATAATTATAAACTAGATAAAGAAGTCTTAACTTCCTCTGGATTTATATCTAATCCAGGCTCTGAAGAATTGACTTTAACATTAGACACATTTGTATATGACAGTGAACTTAAAAAACAAATTCCAACTGATGCATTCTTAGACTCTAGATATATAGATTTAATATCTATAAAGGACAAGGAATTGAGAGATAGAATAGAAAAAGAACATTACAAAAATAAACCAGCCTATGTAATAGCAAAAGAAACACCATATGGCAAAGAAGTCTTAAGTATAAATTTAGTACCACAGGATTTAAACAGCTACAATGAAACAGTAAAATTAGACAATAGTACCCTAGGAGAAATAGGAGAAATAAATCAAGACACAAATACTATAAACTTAACTAAAGTAAGAAACTATAACAATTTAACAAAAAGATGGGACTACACCAATGATCAAGTACTAAATTTAGACAAAGCAATAATCCTAGTAAACGACAAACCATTAGGCCTAGATGAATTATATAAACTAAGAAAAGGCAGCAAGGCCTATATAGTAAAACACAATGATTCAGCAGTAGAAGTACCATATATAATATTGATAGAACAGTAAAAAGGAGTGAAAAACAATGAAAAAACGAATAACAGCACTAATCCTAGTCTTGGCTCTATTTCTACCATCAATCTCAATAGCCGTAGAAATCCCAGGCTACGAAGGAGGTATAAATAACGAAAACAACTACAAAGAAGTAATATTCATTACAGGAGAACCTATAGAATTAGAAGGGACTTTAAATATCAAAGTTAATGAAAGAAATAGAGGTGGTGTGCAGAAAAAAAACTATACCTATACATATAGGTTAAATAATTTCAAAAAAGACGCTACACTAAATAGAACCATTAGACTAACAGAAACCTTTGAAACCAATGGCAAACAAACCACCTCACAAAAAACTTTAGATAATTATACAGAAAGCCTTAAAATAGATGGCAAAACCTATCAGGTAAAAACTGATGATTATCAATGGAATCAGGGACAAGTGCTTCATGAAACAGGACTAGTAGAATACTATGCAGGAGACTGGTCTGCCAGAAAAACTTATAAAGTAGGGAGAAAAGGGGAAGAAGAAATCACAGTACAAACCATAGGTAATTTAGTAGGTTATGATAGCCCTTGG
>CAZMBD010000151.1:0-3720 GCA_964564325.1 uncultured Clostridiaceae bacterium | reverse complement strand
AATTCTATCTCTTGTAGTCTGTCAGGAACAATCTTTGCCTCATCACTTAAAGGATGTAATTCTAAAAGTGTATTATATTTATCAATTGCTTGTTCAAATAATTCCTTACGCTGCATTTCACTAGCATCTGCAAAAATTATTGCAGAAGTATTCTTTAATGCTTTAATATCTTTTTCTAACTTTTCATTTTTAGATTTATAATCATTTTGTAACTCTATAGCTTTTTTATGTTTTTCTTCCAAATAATTTATTGTTTCAATATATTCTTCTTGAGCTATTTTATAATTATTAATTTGTCTACTAAATATTATAGACATCCCTATTATAAAAATAGAAAATACACCAATTATTATTAATATTTTATTTTTTTCTTTCAAGATCTCCCCCCTATATCCTTAGTAACAATAACTAAAAGACTTAGATTAATTCACTATTTGAATTTGTTATCCTTTATCCGATACAAGTAAGAACATCTATAACTACAATTTGGACATTTTCCAGTTACCTTTAAATCTAAAAATTTATCTTTCCCATCCATAGAGACATATTCAACCTCTACATCTGCATTTAAACCTTCAACCCAATCATATTTCTTACTACATACTACACATTTTACATTCCCATAATGTTTACCATCTTTATTTTTTCACAAATTATTCTATTCATTGTATTTCCTCCGATTATTATTTTACTAATAACAAATTAGTATATTAGTACCTAAAATCAATTACCGATACAGAATAACTGTCTATATTTTTATCTCTTTTAACCGATGCCCTCCACTTAGTTGACTCCCCAGGAGCTAATCCTTCTGACCCTACAGCATATGTCGAATCTGTATCAATAACATTACCATTCTTATCTTTAAATGATACTTTTATTGTTACAAACTTTAAAGTTCTATCACCTCTGTTATATACTTGCCCAGTAGCTATTGTATATGAGGAATTTGAATCCCAATCAAGATTTTTAAATTCAATAGGGTTTTTTCTATTATTTACTATCTCAGCCTCTTCATTTTTTACTTTTTCACTAATGTCTTCAATTTGTTTATCCAGTTCATCATAATCCAATTCCAACATATCTGCTGCTTTAGTCTTTGAAATTCCAAATTTATAATTAAGTTCAGTATGGTATCTTTCTCTAAACTCATTAAGGATATTTTTATCTCGTTCAGAATCTACGATATTCTCATGAGTTTTGATCTCTGTCAAACCATTTAATAGTAACCTGAGAGCTATCTTATAATCAGTGCTCTTCCAATCATATTCTGGATTTATTTCCTCATCATAAAATTGAAACCATCCTCCTACTTCGCCACTTAATTTTATTTTATCAACCTCATTTTTAACTTCTCCAAAATAAAGTAATCCCTTCACTTTATCATAAGCATCATAATACTTCCCTGAAAAATACAATCCTCTAGCTTCATTTAATCTTGAACTAGAATATGAATTATACCCAATCAGGCTAAATACCAATACCATTAATACCAAAGATACAACCGTTACTTTTGATGGCTTTTTAGACTTAAGTTTACCTTGATTATTTTTAACTTCTTCATATTTAGATTCTTCACTGTTCTTAGAACCCAATACTTCTGAATCCTTAACTACTAACTCTTCATCTAGAGTCTCCTCTATAATCACCTTCCTCCCACACTTATAACAAAACAAGCTTTTTTCAGGTAATTCTTGTCCGCACTTTCTGCAAAACATAAATTACACCTCCCGCTTTTTTCGTAATTTTATTAACTCTGATACTAAAAATGTACCTCCAAATAAAGAAATAATTATCATAACAGAACTAATCACAATAGTTAAATATCCTTTATTAATTTGCGATTTATATTCTTCTAAATCTTGTTTTTCTGAATATGAACTTCCCAAAAATGTACTACTTTCTTTCAATTCTATTATGTCTTCTGTGATTTCAGCTAATTCCTTATTATAATTTATATCACTTAGATTACTTTTAATTAATTTGTATCCAGCAATTAAAGCTATAATAAAAATTATTATGCAAAAAATATTTAACGATGGATTCTTAGATATCTTATTAATTCCCTTCCTTACTCTTGAAATACTTGTCCCTTCCTCTTTCATAGAATTTACTAGTTCCAATTTGCTTCCACACTTAATACAAAATTCTGAATCACTAGGTAACTTTGTACCACACTTATTACAAAACATAAAATTCCCCCTGTCCTTTTATATTTTTAATACAACTCCATATAAATTTAATTTTCCTTCTTTCTCCAATATTATATCATACTTACTTACATTAAAAAGCGCATAATCCTTCTATGCACCTTTTTTAACTTCTTACTATCCACATTTTATTTCTTCTTTCATAGCTTTTTCTCCAAATAAACTTATAGCAATCCTTATTAATGCTCTTCTTCTTAATTCCTTACACCATCTTTCACTATATCTTAATTCATAAGCAATTTTCCACCACTCTTTTCCTTCAAAATACTTTTCCTCTATAATATATTTTTCTATTTCGCTTAATACCTCTATACTTCTATCTATTCTATTTTCTAATTTTATTATTTCAAATCTTGTATTATTCTTTTTTTCCTGAATATTAATAGCGGCCATCTCAGTAATAGAACCTTTATATCCAATACCACCTATATTATCAAGTTTTAAACTACTACATATATAATAATTTAAATCATTAATCTCTTTTTTCATATTCTCAATACTAGCTTTTAACGGTCTATAATTATATAAATATTTTTCAGTTATTCCATTATAATTCAAAACATATTCATCCCTTGCTTTTCTTACATTAACCTTTTAATATTTACTAGTTCTCCATCTACCTCTCCACACCTTGTAATTTCCTCTGTAACATCTCTTTTTACCTTCCTAACCCTATCTATTATAATTAATTCTTTGTACCTCTCTGGCTGCCTTTGGGCTACATAATCCTCTATCTTTATCCACTCAACATAGCCTGTCCTAATTTATTTCATATCTATCCCCATTAGATTTTTTTATTCCTCTAACCTTTAATTCCTTAATCGCTAAATTTAGTTTATCCTAGAGTCTTTTCATCTCAATAATTAAATCCTGCATCTTATCCCTCCATTTTTAGGAATTAATCCATGCCTTATATAGATAAAACCAGTCACTTGCTTTCATAGTAATTAACCAATCTCCATAATTTTTCCTATGTGCAACTACTGATATGTCATTATTTTTATTATCTTTAATTGCTTGATCCATTGCCTTATTAATATTTAATCTCTCAACTCCTTTAACCTCTACATGGATTCCATCTAAACCAATTACATCCTTTCCCTCAATCCCTGAAAATTGTTGCCCTTTTCTTACCTTATCAAATCCTTCTTTCGGCAAGTTGTAAAATGAAGTGAAAGAAAATCAAAAATTGAAACCCAAAGAGATATCCTATACAATGTAATCAGCTAGAAATACAAAGGAGGATAAATCATTGGGTCATATACATCATAACAAAAAAGAAAGGTAAACATCTTAAATTTGAGGATTGACAATATATAGAATATTTAGTGAGAAAAGCATATCCTAAGAAGATTAAGGTTCCTTTTTTAGTAGATGCAATAGGTTGCAGTGATACTACAATAAGAAGAGAATTAAAAAGAGGGAAAATAAAATTACGTGACTAACTGTGTAACCCCCCCTATATATTCAAGTTATCGTATAAATCGTTTATCTCATCTTGTCTAATTCC
>CAZMBD010000150.1:0-3788 GCA_964564325.1 uncultured Clostridiaceae bacterium | reverse complement strand
TGCTTTGCTAAAACTTTGGTAGAAATATTGCCATAACCTAAAAAATGTGCGTGAATTATATCAGGCTTGCCATATTTTGTTTCAATTCTTTTATATAAATTTTTAAGGCCTTGTATTTGAATTTTCTGCAAGATTGTTTTGGGGATCCTTCCGCCTGGAATATTAATGACTTCAATTTGGACTCCATCTTGTTCGAAACTTTCAAACCCCCATTTTCGCCATCTTCTAATAGATCTAACATCAACTGCAGCATAAATAACCTTATGCCCCGCTTGGACTAAGGCTTTAGCTTGGTCAAACTCAAAGATGCCGTTCATCTTGTATTTTTCTGTTGGGTAGCCTCTGGCTACAATTAATACCTTCATAATAAATTTATCCCTCCCACAATTACTCATATAAGTTCAGACTTTATCACATTAAGGTAATGATCCTAAATACGATGGTTTTTTCTGTGGATATCTATGTTTTATCTACAGATTCTAACCAATAACTGGATTCCGAACAGTGGATAAGTCGTACATCTATCTCATTAACGTTAAAACATTATAAACGATGCACTTTTTGCTCAAAATTTATATCAATATCTCGAACTCTGAAGTTCTTCATAATTTTAAATAAATATATCCTTCTAATCCCACTTTATAACTTCAGGTACAATCCTCATTCCCATAAATCGGTGTACTCTAATTGCCTTTTCAATTAAGTCTATCGCTTGCTTATATGATCCACTTCCCTTATTAATTAGCCAATTTGACGTCCTTTTAGAATACATCATTCCACCTTTATGGCCGAAATGTAGTACCCTAAACACTTGCATGATATATTTATTATACTCTCTAAATACTGATCCAAAGTTATATCCACTATTATCTTGAAGTTTCCTTACACTCTTTATCCTATCTTCTCTTTTTCTCTTAGCCTCTTCAATATCAACACTAGGAAATTTAAATACTGCACCTAGTACAATCAATTCTTTCTCTTTGAAAATAGACTTTCGATAACTAAATTGACATTCATCTTTATCTAATGTTATAATCTCTTGTTCTTCGCAGTCGTATACTTTTACTTCCTTTATATAATCACCGATACTTGAGTTGTGTATCTTCCCTCGACCAGCATTCATAGCAACAGCACCACCCAATAATGCTGGCACAGAGAATAGGTACTCAATACCCCCATAACCATCATTATTAATTTGGGTTATTAACTTTTGCAAAGAAACAGAAGCACCAATGTAATAGTTTCCTGCCCCAAGATTATCAATAGAAGAGTCCATCAATTTTAGACTAATTACTTCATCGAATTCTTTTTGATCATTTATTAATAGATTTGAGCCTCCGCCTAAAATATACTTCTTCTTATCTTTCATTGTATTTAATACTTCTATAAGTTCAGAACTATTTTCAGGAAAGTATATTTTTTTTGCTATGCCACCAATTTTCACTGTTGTATATTTTTTTAGGCTTTCATTTTCAAAAATTTTCATATCATCACCTCTAGTTTGAAAAAATTGCTTGTTTCAGGAAATCTTTAGACCTATTAATATATTTTGAAACCCTCTCTTCTACGTGTTGATAATCAATTGGTGTGACTACATCAGCGGCAGTCATTTTGGGCGACAATATTCTATTTTCTAAACCTGCAATTTTTAGTATATTTATTACTCTTTCATCTTTGCCGCAATCACCCGTCAAAATAGCCACAAACGGTTTGTTCAATATTATTGACATCGCTATACAGTGGAAAGAGGCTGATACAACTAATTCCGCATTTGCGATTGTTTCAACAAACTCCACTGGTGAAATTGAATAACTGACCTTTACCTGTCTACTAATAAAGTCTTTAGGCGTTAAATGTCTACTAATTTTATAAACTTTTTTACTATTCATCGGGTATGATGTTCTTTGAAGAAATTCCTCCCATTGCCCCGATCGGTTAGTATATGCGAAAACATATTTCTCTTTATTATTTGATTTATTACATAAGGATAGCCACTGATTCTTATCAAGTAGAAAAACAGGATCTAAAACTAACTCTGCTTTCCTTCCAGTCAAATTATTTATTAAATTAACTCCATATTCTTCACGTGTAGAAAGATATTTTATTTTGTTTAGATTTTCGATATATTTATCTTTTAAATTATCCGGAATATTAGCTAGTCCGAAACTTGAAGAATAAGAAATCTTTCGATTATCATCTTCAACAAAGTTTAGGAGAAAGGAAAAATCTGAACCATTGTTGATATAATTCCAAACCTGATCGCTACCTACAATAAATTTATCATATAAACCATTTAATGCTTTAGCTTCTTTACTATTAGTAAATTGTTTATCTGTACACTCTAAATTTTCATTATAGAACTCTAAGAATTTCTTTCTTCTACTACTCATAAATGGAGTTCCAACAAGAACTTTTGCGAATGAAATCATCTTTTTTTCTTTGAGGTTTTTCTTTGCTTGTTCAAACATGTTGTATGCATTTTTTCTATGTTCATTTACATAGTCAATTACTTCACATTCTGCTCCTAACTCTTGAATTGCTTTTTGGGAAGCATATACTTGTAGAGCAGCTCCATAGTTTATAGCATTATGAAAGGTTAATAAAGCAATTTTCATATTAGTTTTACCCTCTTTCTAATGAGTTTACATAGAATTTTTCTAACTGATTGGTAATACGTCCCCAATCAAAATCATCACATTCATTTATACAGTTTCTAGAAATAATTGAATAATTGCGAGATATTTTTTTTATACATTCTGCAATATATTCTGGATTCCTACTTGGAACTGAGTATCCTACATGACCATCAGGATAGATGCCATCAAAACCCTGTCCTTTTGAATATATGACTGGTACTCCTTGTGTCATTGCTTCTGCATATACTCTCCCAAACGATTCATGTATTGATGGCATAATATATATATCATTTTTTCTATATATTTTGATTAGTTCTTCTTTTGGGATATAATCGATAACGTCAACATAATCAGATTGTGTGATTTCTTGTTGAACTTTTTGATCTACCACTTGCCCAACCACAGTAAATTTTACTTGATATCCTTCTCTTCTCAATATATTTAAAGCGTCTATTGTAGTAGTTATGTTTTTGTTTCCATCAATCTTACCTACGCACAAAACATTAATCTTTTTATTATGCTCCAGATTTTTATTTTGGTATTTATTCTCCAGCCAAAATGATTCAAGACCATTTCTAATAACTGAAGATTTATCAGTAATTGAGCTTTTGAATTTATCTATGACATACTCATCAATAAATTCTTTTCTATATGGTTCTGATAGGAACAGTACCCCTGCTGCTTCTTTGACTATCTTATTAGCAACATTCTTTAAAAATGGAATTTTTAGAAACACGTTAATATCTGTATTCCGAACTGATACTATATATGGAATTCCAAATTTTTTCTTGAGATTATAGCAAACATACCCACCATTAAATAATGTATGTGAATGAAGAATATCATATCTACTAACATCTTCAGATTCAGTTAAGGCATTATAGAATTTCTTTTGTTTATGGAAATAGAAAAATCTGTCCCACTTGTTAAAGCATTCTTTATGAATAACTGCATCATCCATAATTTTCTTGTATTTATTATCTATTTTTGCACCCTTGACTACCGCATTAAATGCTTTTACCGAATGTCCTAGATTTTTTAAACTATCCATCGAATCTCTAAAAATCATAGCTCTATGATAGTAGGTACATAGGTATAATATTCTCATTCTACAATCTCCAATAACTATAACCTTTTTCTTCAATCTCTTTT
>CAZMBD010000149.1:0-3798 GCA_964564325.1 uncultured Clostridiaceae bacterium | reverse complement strand
TCTCTATCATAGTAATTTTCAGACATACTAATACACCCCTTTCTTATTATGAAACGTTTGTCTTAATTTAAAATATACAGTTTATTAGCCTATATCATAATTGCATAAACTAAATTTCCTAATATCACTTCATATATTCTCCCAAAGCATTATATATTTAATTCGGGTGGTGCCTGGTACCTTCAGTAATAGGACATTTCATAATCTCGGGTCTCACTTCTAAAGTTAAAAATAAAATATAACCTAGTTACAACGTTGACGTCACCACCATCCTCTTATTTCATCATCCTCATATTCAGGTAAATTTAAACGAGATGATTTCATTTTTTATCTTTTAAATATTTTATTACATATGGATTATTAAGCACTAACTCACAAGGGTCTTTTATATAATCTATAGCCATGCTATTTATATTAATTGCGAAATTTTGTAATTCCTCTGATGGGTTTTCTATACATCCTATCATTCTCCAGTCATCCCTCAATATATCAAGAGCTTTTTCAAAGGTTAGATTAATTTTTATATTATCTTTCTCTATAAAATTAGCTTCAATTTCCATATTATTAAAATCGTTATTACTTTTAACTTTACTTTCTTCTTTTTTACTATACGAAATAGATTCATCTTTCTTAATAAGGTCATTAATAATAGCCAGTTCTTCTTCAATATAGTTAATGGATTCATAATCATTACTAACTTTGTATATTTCTATTAAAGTTAATAAATCTTTTTTGCATTTTTTATACTGTTGAGTTTTTTTATACAAAGCTCCCCTATTTCTCAGATATTTTGGTTTGTTGATACCATTTGATATGAGAAATGAATAATCTTCTATTGCATCATGGAATTTGCCTAATTTATAATATATAAAGGCTCTTCGTTCATAGAGTTCATAATAATGATCGAATTCTATACCTGAAGAATATAGTTTTATTGCATCATCATATTTCAATTGTTTTACATAACTACGTGCTAATTCAATTATTTCTATAATATAAGGATTGTCGTTATTTAATTTAAGTTTAGGCTCTTCATTAGTTAACATAGCAATATCTCCCCCTTAGATATATTTATATTAACATCATCAATATAAACCCATTTTGCAAAAAATATCTAGCCTTTCCCTATTTATTATACTATCTATGGTTATTAATCGCATTTCTTTGTAAATGCTTTTTCAGATAATATATAATGTATTACATTCTAATACATTATAGCCTATTATTTACTTTGTTTATTTTGTCAGAATTAGTTCCTGGATTTTTCTATATAATTAAATATACTATTGTAAAATAATGATTAGTAATTACAATCCCTCTAGAGCATCGATATAAATTTAATCCTGCAACTGTCTTTTGTGAAATTATGTTATAAACCTCAAGCATCTTTATAAATAATCAAACAAAGACTGCTGTTGGCCTATACTTGGTTCCTTAATATCATCTATATTGTAAAAATATTTAAATAAATTTTCATATGTTTTTACCCCAATAGATTCTAGTTTACTTATTTTCCAAAATCTATCTAATGGCCTACTATTTTCTATAATCTCTTTCTGTTTCTTAGTTAATCTTACCTTTTTAGCTAAACTATCAATATCAATTTCATTAAATCTATTTAGCATTTCTTTCTCTATCCCCTCTGCTTCTTTCAGCTCATCTAAACAAATAATAATCTCTATATCTAAGGGAAAAAGATATTTTTCCATTACAATTTTAACTTCTTCCCATTTAAGCCCTCCATGGTTTGCTCCCAGTTTTGGGAATGCAATTGATTTTATGCCATACTTTTCATAAGTCTCAGTAAAATTTTGTAATCCCTTTTCGATCCATTCCATCCTTGAAGGATATTTAAAATGTGCTTTGGTTGGAAAATTTACAATCATAACTCCTGATTTATCTTGAAAATAATCTACCTTTCCAATCTTAAGCTTTTTTTCTTCACATTTTTTCTCATAGTCTATATACATCTCTGGATATCTAAGCCTAAATTCCAAAGCTATACCTGCCCCCATAAATCCAATCGTATTTATGGTATTAACCATAGCCTGTGCACCAGAATTAAACACAGTCCCTTTATAATATTTTATCATCTTATTCCCTCCATATAGCACTTACATGCCCATTTATCAAGTATTCAACACTTTTTAAATTTTTACATTTCTGTCCTATATTAATAGTACCAATAATATTATAAGTATCTGATTTAGGTACTATACGGGACATATTTTTAATTAGATCATATTTATATAGCAAATTTCCAAATTTACATCTCAACGCATGACTATATTGACTAATAGAACATGCATCATATTTATTCAATTTAAAGCTATAACTTAATATATTATTATCTACAACAATTAAGTAATCATCACAATATTGAAATTCATTATAAAACTTACTTTTATCTACAATAAATCTTGAATCATTCCCAAATAAAATTTTTGCCATCTTTAAATCTGCATTACTGCGAAATATTATTTTATTAATATCTTTAATCGATACTTCATCAGGAACTAATAATTCCGCATTTCGCTGTCTAGTAGTCTCTTTTTTTTCCTCATAAGTTAAATAACTATAATCTCCTTGACTAAAAATTCTATCAAGATTATACCTATACACATTTTGAACCTTGTCTGTCTTTTTAGAAGTGCTGCTTCCAGCATTTCCATCTGTGTAAAACATATCCTTGTAATTATATATATCTCTGCCTGCTACTAACATCACTGGTATTGGCATATGATGTTGTGGATTCCCTGGTCTTATTCCTTCATTCCTATAATGTGTTGGTGTTTTTGGCCTATAATAAAATCTTACATTCTTTTGTACATATTTGCTTGTATTGTTTATTACAGTTTTATTAGCAGAGTCAATATTTATTAGATTCTCATTTTCAACTTTATGTCTACTATAAATATACCCTTTATCCATTATACTAATAAAATTCGTAAAATCTGTTGTATGAATAAATCCATCAAAATTATATTTATGTTTTAAATTATCATGCAACTTATTTCTACTAATCATTTTTTGCATTGAATGATATGAATCTTCTTGCTCTTTCCTTATAATTTTTTTTACTTCTATTGAATATTTTGCATATTTAGGTATATTTTTAAGTACATCTACATTATTCCTCCACTGTATTTCTTCTAATTCATAAAATAAAAATTCTCCCATAGTATTAGTGGAAAATCTACTTATTTTAGAATTCCCTTTTGATAAATTGTCAATAAAATATCCCTCAATATATCCTTCGACTTTATCTTCATCTTTCCATTCTACCTTTTTAACAACAATCTCTCTCCCTTGCAAATTATATAATATCATACCTTCATAAATATAATCTTTATCCAAATCTACCCCTCCTAGATTTGTAGCTAACAACCATATTTTGAATCATGATGAAAATATTTAATACATGAAATAATGGTAAATTTCTTTAACAAGATAATTATTTCGCATTTTATTTTTTAATCACTTTTTTAAAACCGTAATTATTATGAATATAATCCAACCAATAAAAGCTATCCACTTCTTTTCGCTTCGCCTCATAGATAATATTAGAATCACAATTATAATAGCAATTATCCCCTCTATAATATCTAACATTTTACTTTCCTCCATTATCACATGGCATTCTATTATAAAGCTTTACTATGAAAAATTATTTACTACAACTACCCCAATGATATTTCCTGCTTTATTGTTTGTATAATATTATATGTAAAACCCAATTCGGGTGGTACCGGGTGCCATTTTTGTAATTCTTTCCATTCCTTTTTACAATCCTTACAT
>CAZMBD010000148.1:0-3804 GCA_964564325.1 uncultured Clostridiaceae bacterium | reverse complement strand
TACAATGAGTTTAGTTTTCAACACGAGCTAGGTATATTTTTAAGAAAAGAACTAGATGGTTATAAAATTCAGTTTGAAAGAAATGTATCATATTTTTCAATAGGTAGTAAGACAATAAAAAAAGAAATTGATATCTCTATCTTCAATAATGACAAGACAGAGAAATATGCCATTGAATTAAAACACCCTTTAAATGGTCAGTATCCTGAGCAGATGTACTCATTTGTTAAAGATATAAAGTTCATGGAGGAGTTAAAAGAAAATGGATTTAAGAAAAATGCAGTAGTCAGTTTGGTATCAGATAGACCTTTTTATGAAGGGCGTAACAATGATGGAATCTATAAATATTTTAGGGAAGAATATAAAGTTTATGGAGACATTTTCAAACCAACTGGACCCAATAAAGGTAAAGAATTTATTTCCATAAAGGGAGATTATAGTTTTACTTGGCAAGACTTAAATGGGAGTAGAAAGTATTTTGTTATAGAGATTTAGCAAGATGAAAGGAAGGTATTGATATGGATGAGCTAATTTTCATAGAGCAAGAGGATATAGATAAAATTACCAGTGAGGAATTATCTTATGATGCATTAGAATATTTTCCTAATATTTCAGATGTAGCAAAACCATTAATTAAGAGTGTAAAGACAAGCTTATATAATATAGAAAAAATGCTTTATAGAGCTCCATCTTTTATAAATTTAATAAAGTCATCAGTACCTAAAGAAACTTTTCAGGCAGTACTAACTCATGAACAAAAAAGGGAATTAGCCCAAGGAACCTTAAAATTAATGACCAGAAAAAATGGCTCTTTGATGGCTAATCTAATTAACCCAGAGAATAAGAAAATAGTTTCAGCTATATCTTTAGAAAAGATTAATCTTTCACCTGAGATAAGTCAAGCTGTGACAAATTATACAACGCAAATGCAACTTGTTCAAATTGCAGAACAAATTCAGTTAATACAAGTATCTGTGGAAGAGGTAAGAAAAGGACTAGAATATGATAGATTAGCTTCTGCCTATAGTTGTAAGCAGAAATTTTTACAAGCTATGGTTATAAGGAATCCAAAATTAAAAGAATTAGCTTTGCTGAGAGTAGCGAATGACTCTGAGGATAGTAGAAATCTTTTAATGTTAAGTCAGAATGTAAGTTTGGAATTTATAAAAAACCAACCAGAATCTTTTTTGGGGAAATTATTACCTACATCAAGTCCTGATAAGATGGATGATAGAATAAATGAAATAAGAGAGAACCTATACGCAGTTAATCTAGCTTCTTTTGTAGAAGCAATGGCATATTTTGAGATGGGTGAAATTGAATCTGCACAGCAAAGTCTACAATACTATGCCGACTATATCCAAGAAACTTATTTAGATATTGATGGGCTTGTAGAAAGGCTAGATATGCTAGACCCATCACCAGAAAACTACTGGTCAAAGACATTACCAGATATTAAGAAAAGGATAATAGAATTACCATTTAATGTGGAAGAAAAAATGCTGGAAGGAGAAAAATATGAAGATGACAAAAAAATGTAGAAATAAGAAATGTCAAAGAGATTTGCCGGAAAACTATCAACATAAATATTGTGAACACTGTAGAAACAGCTATGCGAAAAAAATTAAAAATGGACTTAAGGCAACAGCAGGAGTTGCAGGTAGTATTGCCTTGTTTGTAGCAAGTAAAGGGAAAATAAGTTTTAAAGATAAGTAAAAGTAAAATTACGATTAATTGTATAATGAGTAGGAGGTAGGTTTATGACTCAAGGAATTTTTGGGGGAGGAACTTCATATTTAGAACAGTCCTTGCAAGATATATATGAAGATATAATAGGATGGCTTAACTATACTATAAAAAAGAAGGAATTTATTTTGAAAGGAAAAGAATTATTATATGAGAGTAAATTTTGGGATGAAATTCCACTAAATTTTCAACTTACAATAATTTCTACTATTTCGTATATTGACACAATATTATATGATTTAAATCTAATTAAAATTGCTATTGAAAATAATTTTATAACAGAAAAAGAAGTTACTTTATTAAGAAATATTGGTCGAAGATCAATAGAGTTTAATAATGAATATGGTAGGACATATAAAGAAGATTTAGATTATTGGAGTGATTACGCTAATCATAATTTTAAAATTGCTGAAGAAATTTATGCTAAAGGTAGAGATTATTTTGTAACAATGCAAGATGCTACAAATGCTGCATATAGATTGGAGGATTATATGGAAAAAGGTCATCAAACAAATAACACGATAAATATTAGTGGAAATGTTACAAGTTCACAGTTACAACAAGGTGCTGCAAACTCAACTCAAAAAATGATTGTGGAATCTAATTTTGATTATGAGAATGCATTGAAAGTTCTTAACAAAATTAATGACTCGCTTATAGAAGAAGAACTTCAAGAGGATTTTGGAGATAAAGCTGATGAAATAAAAACACTACTGGAAAAAAGTATTGAGATGGTTAAGAACAAAGAGGAGCCTACAAAGATTATAAATATTTTTACAATTATTAAGGATTTAGCAATTGGAGTTTCAGGAAGTCTTATTGCGAGTGCTATATACGGATTAATTACACAATTATGTAATTAATTGGAGGTGAGACTATGTCAATTATTTTAGAATTACAGCAACAATCTATAGAAAGTAATGTAGATATTTTATCCTTGCTAAGAAAAGCTCTTTTAGTAGCTCGAAAATTGGGGTTAAAAGAATTTTATGAGTGGATTAATAATGAGTTAAATGGATATGTAGATGTGGGTAATATACCTGATTATAGACAAATCCAAGGTATATTAAAAGGTTGGAATCCTTATAATGGGTGGATTCCTGTTATATTTACTGAAGACGATTTAGAAAACACATTTTCACAAAGAAAATTATTTGATTCCATTCCGAGTCTTAATTCTCTTTTAAATGAGAAAGGGAAAAACTTAATGCTTCCAATAAGTGCTAATGGAGCAGCTATAATAAGTAAAGTTACCGGATTTCAAACAAGGTACATATTAGAAATTTCTCCAAATGCAATTGATAATATAATCGAGCAAGTAAAAAACAAGATATTAGATTGGGCTATTATATTAGAAGAATATGGTATTTTGGGTGAAGGAATAACATTTACTAAAGAAGAAAAATCAAAGGCGTTAAATGAACCGCAGATAGTCAATTATATAAGCAATTTTTATGGCTCTGTTTCTGACTTGCAGTTTCAACAAGGAACAGATGATTCCAAGCAACAAAAATAGCTGTCATCAACAAAAGTGACTGCTTATAAAAAGTATAATTTTCTATAAGTAGTCACTTTTTATTTAGTATTTATTCTATATCTCCTCAAGCTTACTCATTCTATACCTCCATACAGGAAGAGCTACTATTCCGAAGAGTAGGTATTTAAGAAAAAGACTTAACATATGGTTCTGGGACAATACAATATCTCCATTAAAAGTAAAGCCAGTTATGAATATTTGAATTATAGGACTTAGTAGTCCAATAGCAAAAGGAACTGCTATAGATGTTCCTACCAGTGCTATAAACAAATTAAGCATACTGCTTATTGTAGGGAAACTATCGTTGATAGATAATATTACTAGGCCATATATAAGTATTGCCAGGATTCCAATAGCTATATCAAGAAGATATTGCAGCTTACTATCAAATAGTTTTACTGCAACATGTGGATGGAAAAAGTATATTGAGTAGAAAAATATAAGAAAAAAGTCTACTCCAAAGGCTAGCGTTTTAAAAGAAAATAGGGTAATATTTTTATAAAGTTTTACAAAGAGGATGG
>CAZMBD010000147.1:0-3830 GCA_964564325.1 uncultured Clostridiaceae bacterium | reverse complement strand
TAATTATAATTCTTTGTACATGAATTCAAGCTATGATAATTTACTAATCTGAATAATTCCAGCACAATGTGTAATAATATTTACGTTTATGATATTAATACTGTATTGTACTTATGTATAATATCTAGTGATAATTTAATCACACTTTCCTTTTTATTGGTATCAAACTGTTCATTATTTAGAACTGAAAGAATTCCTCTCCAATACCATAATCGAATGTAACTAAGAAGTCTTGATGTATTTATTTTAAAGAAATTTTGAGAATATGTATAAATAAATGCTCTATATAGTTCTGCCATTTTTTTGATTTAGAATTTATCAAAAAGGTTTCTGCCGTATTTCCACTTTTAACTTTCTCATACGAAACTATGTCACCTATAGGATATTTCTCACATATATTTTCTATTAAAAGCTTATCCAAATTTATTCTCCTTCCACTTAAATAGTTTATTTTTGTTGCCAAATTATAATTATACATGTTATATTGTTTAATTTCAGCTTATGATAACCCCTCAAATATTATCTTATAATCTATAGCTTGTCCTACTTATGATATAGTTCACCCCTCATAATCTTAAACCCCCTATACACCTGTTCCAATAGTATCATCCTCATCATTTGATGTGGAAAAAAGATATTTTGAAAGTCGTTTAAAATATTCCTTTATGCCTTCCACCAAATATTTTTCCTACTCCAATTATTTTTATATTCATTTATTCCCCCTAAAATATTATTTTCATACCTATCATACCACCAACAAATGTATTTAAGAAACAAACTCATAGCCTAACGGCTATAAAATCCAAATATTTTATTACATTGTTTCTATTTTGAAATAATGTATTTTTGTTATACTCTTTTTTCAGAAAAAAACTTTTTAAAAACTGTTATTGACTTTTACTAGCTGGTCTAATAATTTGGTATAATCTAGATTATACCAAATCTCAGAATAAATAAAAGCAAGACCCATTATTTTATTCTAAGAACGATATGAGTTATAAGTTTATCGTCTTAAATACCATAATGAGTCTTCATTTATTAAATATTCCTAAATCTAATATTCAATATTTAATATTCCTTCTACATCTACAAATCTTATGCCCTTTAATACTTCATCCATAAAATTCATTGGTACAAAAGTGGTTCCATCTATTAACTGAGCACCTTCATCTAAATACACTAAAGCCTTTGAAAAATAATATACATTCTCATCTATATGTGCTCCAGCAAATACTGCACCTTTATTTATGTTTACAAGCCTATTATCTCCATCCCATTTTACTTTAAAACCCAATGTCCTTGCAATTTCCGCTATAGGTATCATCATATTTCCTTTTTCAGATTTAAACATTTGTTTTTTTAATTTTAATTCTTTACCATTGATTTTGACTTTATCAAAACTAAGAATTTTTTCTGTCTCTGGTATTTGAAATAAATCATCTACACCATTTGTAACCTCTGATAATCTCTCAAACTCTTTTGCTTCTAGCTTATTAGAATCATAAGGATTAGACTCTGGAAATTTAGCTAAATATATATATTCTAATGTTTCACCTAAAACTGTATCTTTTTCATTTTCCTTATAATCCTTCTTGTTCATTACGGTTATTGTCATAAACTCTTTACCTTCTATTTTTCTATTCTTTGGAGCATAAACAAAGTTTGTGCTAAATATATCCTTTTCTTCATCATATTTTTCAACTATCTTTACTTTGTTTTCCCAAATAGGTGGAATTCCAAAACTATAATTATAATCTAAATTATAGTAATTACCATTTCTAACTATTGCTTTTCCATCCCTCAAAATATCCATTAAGATTTTTCTTGGAATTTTAAATTCTGGATGCCCCATATATCCAGGAGCTATTTCATATCTATCAAACGTAATTATTAGATTTCCACACTCATCTAAATAAAAAGTTTGCTCATCATTTATTGATTTAAAACCTTCTTCATCTTCAAAGTATAAAATTGTTTTATCTTTCATTTGTTCTTTTATTTGTCTAGATATTTCAGTATTTATTATTTTTTTATAGTCTGTATTTTCCTTAAATAAATCAGATAACTTTAGAGCCTTGTTTTCTTTAGTATCTATATTATAGTAATGCTTTTCTGTTATACCATGAGCACCACCAAGATAAGTATCTGAATTTATCACAATAGATAAAATATCATTCTTCGATTTAATCTCATAGTCTACCATTAAAACTGGTTTTATATCTTCCAAGTATTGTAACATTTCCCCTGCCTGTTCTTTAAATTCATCTATTTTTTCTTGTACATATACTTCTATAAAATAATTTAGTTCTTCCTGATATTTCACATCAGATAGGCCTTTAATTACTGGGATTTTTACTTCAGTATTAGCCCCTTTTAAATCCACTGGGATAACTTTTGTCTCTACATTTATTCCATCCTCTATATCTACTATAGTAGATATTGTTTTTTGCTCAATTTCTTTATTATCTACTTGGTTTGTGGCAAAAGATACACTACCAAGCGATAAACAACCAACCAACCCAAATATAACTATCCTCTTTTTCATAATCCTTTCTCCTTCCATTATTTATTCTATATAAATAATATCACAGCCTTGAAATAGTTTGGTTACGACTAAGTTACAGCAAAGTTACATATTATTTAATATTTAACTTACAATACTAAATATTTTCTAGAGTTTCCCCATTTTTTTAGTAATTTAAGAATTAATCCTTGTAGATAAGATAATTACTATTTATATATCTATCCATAGATTTAAATTTTTGAATAAAAATAAGTAAAATAGCCCTTTCTTTTGATATAATAAGTTTGATAAGAAACAAAATTTAAATTTATATTTCAAATGATGTATGGCCTTTTGAAAAACAATTCTATATTACTAAGTAACATATCTAGAGCTTTAAAAGAAGATATTTTATTAAAAAAACTATAGAAAGACTTTTAAAGAATCTCTCAAATTTTGATGAGACAAATCAGCTTGTTGAAAATTACATTGATATAATACAACCATTTATTAATGATAATACAATCTTCTGTGTAAATGGTTCTGAAATTACTAAACGTAATAGCAAAGCATTAGAAAATATGGGTACCGTTCGTGATGGAAGTACTGGTAAAATTAATGCCTTCATATAACTGGCATACGGCAATTTGATGTTTTAATTTTGGGGAAACTTTAGATATATCATCAATTGTTTATTTTCTATGAGCTATCACCCATTTATTTTTTCAGATGCGAAATCTCCAAATTCTTCATCTGTACATATAATCCTAATGCTATTCATTTCAAGAAAAACTAGCATTACCAAAATCCCTATTAGCTTATTTTCTTTTTAGGATAAATGCAACCTAAACTAACTGTGATTAAATAATATCTTTTTAACTTATCATCACTAAGAATTAAAATAATAAGAATATATTATAAATGGTAATATATCCTTATTACTAATATTTCCTTCAGATAATATAAATTATGTGCAACTAATTTTTCTCACCATTTTCAATTATAGAGAATACTTTCGCAGTACTAACTACAGATAATGGAATATTTATAACTGTGAGAACAAATAGTGAAAAAAGGTTCCACATTAAATTAGCAGGGAGTTTTCTTCCAAAAATATAATCATATATTAAGAAATAAATTACATAAAATGCAATATTCATTAACCAACGAACAATATTTTTTTTCATAATTTATTTACCTTCCTTTTACTTTTTATTACGCACTTGACTACTTATACGTATTATATCATTTAATTCTGCTTTATGATAACCCCATAGTCATTAATATTTAGCAAAAACAGCTTGCCCTACTTATGATACGGTGAACC
>CAZMBD010000146.1:0-3950 GCA_964564325.1 uncultured Clostridiaceae bacterium | reverse complement strand
ATAGAAAGAAGTCTTGGAACCTTTGGGAACAGAGGGACCAAGACTTTTGTATTTTAATTAACCACAATTAAAGAGAAATTGTACCAAAAGTTATATTTTAGGTATACTATTTATTAAATTGTATAAACTATAAATGAAACAAAATGTATCAATTTTTAATATTAGTATTGAAAATCGTTAATTGAAGTATTATAATAAAATTAAGGAGGGAATGTATCATGTATAATTCTAAGGGGACTGTAGTTAGAGTTTTAGAAATTAGTCTTAAAGATTATAAGAACATATCTAATGGTACAGTAAAAACAGCTAATATTTCTAATATAGAAAACAACATAGTAGATATTCGTGGAATCTATGGGCAAAATGGTTCTGGCAAAACATCAATTATTAGTGCTATGGGATTAATAAAAGAGATATTTATGGGTAGATCACTTCCTGAAGATATTCATGAATATATTATGTATGGGAAAGATGAGGCTGAAATAGAGGTTTTATTTTATATAAAAAATGATATTAAGAAATACAAAGCTAGATATAATATAGTAATTGCTAAGAAGGATGAAGAATCATTTATAAAGGAAGAATCGTTATATTACTGGGATAAGGCATACATTGATGACAAATGGAATAAACAGAAGGGTTTGATTATTAATAAAAATAACAGAAATTATATATTGCCTAAATATAGGAATGATGAAATTATCGAATTATATGATGAAAATAGCGATTTTATAGTTAACAAGAAAATGAAATTTAAGGATCGCAAAAGTTTAATTTTTTCCGACGAGTTTATTAATTTAATTAATAAAAACTTACATCAAATTAGTGAAGAATATGAAATATTAGATATATTGAAACGCTATGCTACTTCTAATTTGTTTGTAATAGATAATAAACAATTGGCATTAAGTGATGCAAATATTTTACTACCTATGAATTTTAAGAATTATAGAGGAGATAAAGATATTTCTATGGGTGTTATGCCTATAGGGTTAGAAAAACCTACCTATCTACCGAGAGAAGCAATAGATGAAATAGAAACTAGTCTTATATCTTCTAATAAAGTAATAAATGAAATAATACCAGGATTAACTATTAAGTTAAAAGAATTAAGTGTACAAATCTCAAAATCAGGTACGGAAGAAGTATTGGTAGAGCTTTTATCATGCAGAGAGGGAGTCGAAATTCCCATAAGATATGAATCTGATGGTATTAAAAAGATAGTAGCTGTTTTACACTTATTAATTGCTATGTTTAATTATAATTCAATGACTGTACTAATTGATGAATTGGATTCCGGGATATTTGAATATTTGTTGGGAGAAATATTGGAGATACTTGAACAAAGGGGTAAGGGGCAGTTAATCTTTACTTCACATAACCTAAGACCGCTTGAAGTATTAGACAAAAATAATTTAATATTTACAACAACTAACCCTAATAACAGATATATTAAGTTGAAAAATGTGAAAACCAACAATAATTTACGAGATATGTATTATAGGGATTTAATTCTTGGTGGACAAGAGGAAACTATATATGATAAGACAAACTCGGCTAGGATAGCTAGAGCCTTTCGAAAGGCTGGTGAATAAACATTGGCTAGAAAAAAGGTTGTGTTATTTATAGTTGAAGGGATCACGGATAAAGAGAGCTTAGAATTATTATTAACAGAACTAATTAAAGACAATAATCAAATAATATTTGAATTGGCTTATGGAGATATAACTTCTGATAGAGGTATAAATAGTTCTAATATTAAGAGTAAAATTACAGATATAATTAAGGGTGGTGGAAAAAGGAAATTTAGACCAACTGACTATAGAGAAATTATACATTTGGTAGATATGGATGGTGCTTTTATCTCCGAAGATAATATTTATCTAGATGAATCACTTGATGAATTTTCTTATAGAAATGAAGGGATATATGCAAATAATATTGAAAAGGTAATTGAAAGAAATAACAGGAAACAGCAATTATTAAATTTATTATGCTCTACAAATATAGTATACAATTCTGTTCCATATAGAATATTTTACTTTTCATCTAATTTAGAACATGTTCTTCATAATAAAATAGAAATCGAAGAAAATTTAAAAATAGAATATGCAGAAGAGTTTCAAGAACGGTATATAGAAGACTTAGAAGGATTTGTAAGTTTTATTTGTAAAAGTGATTTTACTGTGAAAAAAGAATATAAAGAAAGTTGGGACTTTATAAAAAGGGACAATAACTCTATTAAAAGATATACAAATTTTAATATCATATTAGAAGATTATTTGAAATTATAAAATATATTCAATAATATAAATTTAATACCATAAAAGTAATGAAGAAATAATTTATGAATTTAAGCCATAGAGAGAACTTTAGGTTAAAATTAATAGTACCAGATAAACCAACAAGCCCAAAACAAAAATACTATTCTGAAAATAGGTAGATTGTAGTTTATGTGAATTGATGGAGTTATCCCTGCTAGGGTTGGCGAGACTTGTATTGACTATAAGGAGGTATAAGTCCACAACCTAAGTCTGGATTGATAGGCAGAAGTCTTGGAACCTTTGGGAACAGAGGGACCAAGACTTTTGTAATATTACCTTACTGTAATTCATTCTATTAAACCTGGTATTTAATGAACTAATATGGGAATAAGTGGCACATAATATTACAATATGATATAATAAAAATAGCAATAAAGGATAAAGGGGTATGATTTATGGAGAAACTCAACAACCAAATTAAATCAAAACAAAGAATAGCAGATTATGCAGAGGTATTTACTTCAGAAAGAGAAGTTAATGCTATGTTAGACCTAGTAAAGCAGGAAACTGAGAGAATAGATAGCCGTTTTTTAGAACTAGCATGTGGGGAACGTGCTATAATAATGACACAAGCATAAGATGTAGATAAACCAATGGGTTTAAAGTTCTATCCTAAGAATGTTTTGAAAATGTAATATAATTTACAAATAAATAATGATATAATTGTTTACATAAGCATGAAATCATATGAAATATACATTTTAATATGATTTCTATTTTGCTTATAATGAAATTTTGAAAGGAGTGGTCCTTTATGAAAATAAGAGTATTTAATAATTCAAAAGTGGCGGGAGGTAGCACTCTAAAATAGCCTCCAATATAAATATGGAGGATAAAAATGAAAGAAAAGAATCTAGAAATTCAAGTTGTTAATTCTGAGGAAGAGTTTAAACTATTTTGGGATATGCATTATGAGTATATGAACAGGGATATATTCCCAAATGATGAATTAGGTTTAGAAATAACAGAAAAGGAAGGTGAGTGGTTTTTTTCATCTGAGTATAAGGAGCATATGAACAAACTCTTTTTGAGAGATATTGATAAAGCATACCCAATTTTATTTAAAAAAGAGAAGGAAGTAGTAGGGTTTTGTATGTATTGTACTTATCATTCTGAAGATGGTAAATGTTTTATAATTGATTATTGTATTTTACCGGAATTTAGGAATGACAATTTAGGTACAAGTTTTTTCAATAAGGTTAAAGAGATTGAAGTTTCCAAAGGTGCTAAATACTTTGAACTTAATGTATCTAATAAAAGAAATATGAACTTTTGGCTCAAACAAGGATTTAATGTTAATGGTATAGATGATTATGGTTCAGTAAAATTAACGACTAAAAAAGATGATGTTTTACTAATTAATGTAGATGAAAATAATTGGACTGAATTAACTTCATTAAAATTATCGGAAGAGCAGTTGAAATATGTTGCTAGTCCTATAGGAATTTTAGCAAGAGGATACATCTATAGAAATTCTAATGCTAGGGTCTTTGGAATTCAAAAAGAAAAAAGAATTATAGGAATGCTAATGGTTCGTGATATAGATGAGGAACCTGAATGCTATGAACTTCAGTCAGCACAGTTTTACATAAATAAAGGTTCGATTGACATATTAGGCAATAATTT
>CAZMBD010000145.1:0-3963 GCA_964564325.1 uncultured Clostridiaceae bacterium | reverse complement strand
TAAATAGAGTAGTATATGACATTACCTCCAAACCCCCAGCTACAGTGGAGTGGGAGTAGTTAAGAATAAATAGGAAAGTCCATAAAATCAATGCTTGTAGAAGTTTGAAATTCTCAACTGGAACGAAATTGGGTAAAAAAGTTTTTTAGAATAAGAAATAAATAATGCCAAGTGGCTTACAAATAGAAACACCATAGAAATCTGAATAAGAATCTATGGTGTTTTTTAATGCATATATTTATTTTTACAGTTTATTTAAAATTTATTTAGTATTTATATTATGTAAGTTTATTATTTTTCTGTTCTAATTTATTTGCTGTGGAGTTATTTAATAGAGATTTCAATTGGAATCTAGCCATATAGTTTAATTTTTTTAATCTTTCAGGTTGTGATATATTTTCTGCAATGAATTGAGCATTAGCAGACTCAAGATTTGCCATTACTATTAATTCTTCTATAGTAGCATAATCCCTCATGTTTCCATCTTTGTCTGGGTTGTTTATCTTCCATTCCTTAGCAGTAGATCCAAATAAAGCAACATTCAATAAATCTGCTTCATCTGCATAAGTTATACCTATTTGTGCTTTAGTTAATTTATTATGGATTAAGTTTTCTTTTATAGCATCGGTATGGATACGGTAATTAGTTTTTGATAGCTGTCTTCTAAGGTTCCAATCTGTAGACAATCTATACTGCTCTTCTTCTCTTAATCTTTGATAGTCTTTGATTATATATAATTTAAATTCTGGAGAAACCCAGGAAGCAAATTCAAAGGCAATATCTTTATGGGCATAAGTACCACCATATCTACCAGCCCTAGATACAATTCCTATGGCATTGGTTGATTCAATCCATTTTTTTGGACTTAATACAAAGGAATTACTACCTGCTTCATTTCTAAACTGGTCGAAATCGACCAGTTTAAAACTGGGATTGTTTAATTGTTCCCACAGTCCTAAATATTCTATGGTACTCCTACTACGAAGCCAATTTTTAATTATATCAGCTGGTGCATCTTTATTCTTTTGCTTTGCTATATCAGTTAAACTAATAAAATCATCTTGATTCTCATAGGCGATTACCGATATTTCATGTCCCTGAGCCTTTAATTTTAATTTTTTTTCTGGCATTTCACTTCCCCTCCTAAAATTATTATGCTAAGCTTACAAATCAAACACCATATAGGGCCATATAAGGATCTGTGGTATTTTTAATATAGGTATTTACTTTTTAAATCTAGATTTTTTAGGATAGGATAATTTCCAATCTCTAAATTCATCATCTGTAATTTCCTCATTATAATGCTTTTTTCTCATTTCATCCCATTCTACTAGAAAGTCATTAAAGTTTATATCTTGAGAAATCAGTCCTATTGTAGATTCTTCTATTAAAGGTCTTAATTTCAAATCATTTTCGTAGTCAAAAAGAATTTGCATAAATTCAAAAATAGAAATAGGAGTATGGTCAATCAAGGCAGAAACATCACAGTCTAAGGCTTCGGCTATTTTTATTAATTGCTCTTTATTAGGCGAACGATAACCCAACTCATAATTCCTTATAGCAGAATCAGTAAGACCTGATTTTATAGCTAATTCCTTCTGTGTCAATTCTCTAAGTAATCTTAATTTTTTTAGCTTTTCACCTGAAATCATTTGGAACTCCTTTCAGTAGTATTTTAACTTATTCTATCACAAGATATCATTTATAGCAACAGAAGTGAACTATTATAAATCCAATGAAATCCCTTGTAATAAGAAAGATAAATAAAAATAATATTAAATTAAACTTGACAACACGAAACTGTGCTGATAATATATAATCAAATAGCACGAAAGTGTGTTGTTAAATTATAAGGAAACCAAATTGACGCTCGTCATTTATTTATTGATGAGAAGCTTATAAAAAGAACTGGAAGGAGGTGTTAGCATGGAAAAAATTTTTATGAACGCAAAAGAAGTTCAGGATTTTTTAGAAGTTAGTAGAACTACAGCCTATCAAGTAATTAATGAAATGAATCAAGAACTAGTTGAACTAGGCTACAGGGTGCAAAGAGGAAAAATCAATAGACAATATTTCTTAGACAAGTATTGCTATCAGGAAAGAAGGGAGGCTTAGCAGTGGGAGCTTATAGAGACGAAAGTGGAAATGGTACATGGTTTACCAAATTTACCTATAGCAATTGGCGTGGTGAGAAGATTAATAAAAAGAAAAGAGGGTTTAAAACAAAAAAAGCAGCCCTAAAGTGGGAAGAAGATTTTTTGAGAGAGCAATCTGGAAATCTTGATATGTCATTTAAGGAGTTTTTTAAAGTATATGAAAAAGATATGCGACCTAGATTAAGGGAAAATACTTGGAAAACTAAAGAACAAATAATAGTCACAAAGGTTATTCCCTATATAGGAGATCTTCCAGTTAATGAAATCTCTAAAACGACAATAGTAAAATGGCAGAATGGACTAATGAAAGAAGAAAATAGTAAGGGAGAAGAATACTCTCAGATTTATTTACGGACAATACATGCACAGCTAAGTAGTATTCTAAATCATGCTTGTAAATATTATAACCTAAAATCTAATGTAGCAAGGGAAGTAGGATCTATTGGAGAAAAGGAAGCTTCTGAGATGAAGTTTTGGACTGAAAAAGAGTATGAGAAATTTATTGAAGAAGTTAAAGATAAACCCTTATCCTTCCATGCTTTTCAAATTTTATATTGGTGTGGACTAAGAACCGGAGAATTACTGGCTTTAACAAAGGAGAAATTTGATTTTACTAATAATACTATTAGAGTAAATCAATCTTTACAAAGACTTGGTGGAGAAAACATTATTACAGAACCTAAAACTAAGAAAAGTATTAGAACTGTTGTGATGCCAGACTTTTTAGCAGAAGAAATGGAAAAATATATGGCTGGAATATACAAACTAGAGGATAATCAATTATTATTTCCAATTACCAAGTCCTATCTACACCATGAAATGACTAGGGGAAGTAGAAATGCTGGAGTTAAGAGAATTAGAGTCCATGATTTAAGACATTCTCATGTATCTCTATTAATTGAGTTAGGCTATTCAGCAATAGCTATAGCAGATAGATTAGGCCATGAATCTATAGATATAACCTATAGATATGCTCATTTATTTCCAAGTAAACAAAATGATATGGCGATTTCCTTATCTAATATAAGAAAAGAAAACTTAGATGATCAATGGCAGAAACTGCTGGAGGATGAAGATGACTTACAAAACGAAGAAATTATATAGAAGAAAAAGAAATAAAATAATAAGTTTTAGGGCAACAGAGGAAGAAGCTAAATTATTAGATAAGAAAGTAGAAATAAGTGGGCTTACTAAACAAGAATATATTATAAGTTCATTAACTGCCCCTACTGTGTCTATTAAAGCTGATTATAGACTTGAAGATAAATTTTCTTTAGAGATATTTAGACTAGCAAAGCTTGTAAAGAAATATGGAAGATTAGAAGAGGCAGATCAAGAGATGTTAAGATTCTTAATAGAAATTTACTATGAAATAAAAAAAGAAAAAAGCCTTTAGCACAAAGGCCAAAGGCAACACTCCTGTGGGAATGTATTCTACACAAATCCATTTTACCATAGGAGTCTTGTTAATTCCAGACTAGGAGGAGAAAATGGAAAATAAATATAAATATATACCAGAAGAAATGAAACAGTTGAAAAGATTTATAGGTTGGAGGAAGAAAAAGTTAAATGGCAAGGTAGCTAAACTTCCCTTTTCCCTAATTGATGAAAAAGCTAATGGTTGGAATATGCCAGAACGTTGGATAAATTTTAATGATGCTAAGACTAAGAGTAGACCTTTAGGCTTTGTTTTACTAGAGGAAGATAAGATTGTTTGTATTGACTTAGACCATGCAATTCAGGATGGAAAACTAAGTCCTATGGCAAAGGAAATTATAGAAAAATTCACAGGAACATATATGGAGTT
>CAZMBD010000144.1:0-3971 GCA_964564325.1 uncultured Clostridiaceae bacterium | reverse complement strand
ATAGCAGTTATCCTACCTTCTACCTTATAGTCTACTTCGCCTAACTTTTCAATATATTTAACCAATGCCTCATCTAATCCTTCAAATTCTCCAACCAATTCACCATCAGCAAGCATAGTGTAATCATCTCCACCTGCCGCCATAAAATCATTTGTTGCAAGAGTGTAGGTTTTATTTAAATCTACTGGCTCCCCTTTTATGATTAAATCAACTATTCTATTACCTACTTCCTTAGAAAGATCTATTTTATATGTCATTCCTGCTACATGTGGAAATGCTCCTTTTGGTTCTGGATAAGATTCAGTTCCATGTTCTAAGGCATTTATTATATCTATACCCTTTACTTCCTTTACAACTATATAATTACCAAATGGGAAAACTTCCAATATATTACCCTTTGTTATTTCTCCTGGTTCAATAGAAGCCCTAATTCCTCCTCCATTGGTAAGAGCCACATCAGCACCAGTTATATCTAACATAGCATCTGTAGCTAAATTTCCAAGATTAGTTTCTCCAGCCCTTACCATTTCTCTAGTACCTTCTAATTTGACATTAGTTTTACCTACAACAGCTGATGTAATTTCTTTGTTCTTTTGTACCAATTCAGTAATTGTTTTTGCAATATCTTCATCTTCTGCCAATTCTTTTGTTTCTTCAAAAGTAACTAATTTTGCAGTTTTTTCATTTAGTTTTCCATCTGCAAATTTAATATCAACTATGCCTATATTCTTTAGATGTTCATGAGCTTGAACTATTAAAGTATCTCCAACTAATTTTCCTTCTTCTAACTTTGTGTGGCTATGTCCATCTACTATTAAATCTATACCTTTAACTTTCTCAGCTATATCTGTCGTCCTAGGATCACTTTCCTCATCTATACCGATATGAGTTAAAGCGATAATCATATCTACTTTTTCTGCTTCTAACTTTTTAACCATTTCTTCTGCTTTAGCTACAGGATCTACTATATCTATACCTTCAGTATTTTTAGGATTAGATTTGTATTTTGTTTCTGGAGTAGTTAAACCAAAAATGCCTATTTTTAGTCCATCTACTTCTTTAATCACATATTCCTGTAAATCTCTAGTTCCATCTTCTTTAATAACATTAGCTGCTAAAATTGGAAACTCTGCCATATCTCTTAATTCTAATAATCTTTCGTAGCCATAGTTAAAATCATGATTACCTGGCACCATTGCGTCATAGCCAATTTCATTCATAAGGTTTATAATAGATTCTCCTTTAGAAATTGTAGCTATTGGTAAGCCATGAGTCGTATCTCCAGCGTCTAATACCAGTACATTTGGATTTTCTGCCTTCAATTCTTTAATCTTAGTTGCTAATTTTGCATATCCAATATACTTTTCTTCAGCCCCTTCAACCCTACTGTGCACATCATTAGTATGCACAATTGTCAGTTCCACCGTCTTCGCTTCTTCCGCATATACCTTATCTCCCATAGGTGCAAGGAATATACTGAATATTAATGCTAATGATAGAAACAGACTAAGTATTCGTTTGTTCTTAAAACTCATCACTTTTACCCCCTATAATAATTTTATTTTTAAATAAATCTAATCAAAATACTTCGATATTAAGCAAAGGTTTTCCTTTGTAAAATTTCTACAGAATTAAATCTCTACCTAATAAATATTATATCCTATAGAATTATCTAAGTCTATTTAAATAACTTACAATTTGGGGGACTGTCCCCCAAATTGTAAGTTATTTTAGTTGTGTTTCTATAAATTTAAATTCACTTACATCAAAAAGCCCCATATCTGTCAATTTAATATCTGGAATAACAGGTAATGCAATAAAGGATAATGTCATAAAAGGTTCGTACTCCCTATTTACACCTAATATTTCATAGGAAGATTCTAACATTTTGTTCAATTTCTCATTTACTTCTTCCAATGGACTTTGAGACATTAGACCAGCAATTTTTAATGGTAAAGTATCTATTATTTTTCCATTAGAAACTATAGTTATACCTCCACCTACTCTTTCTAATTCATAAATGGCTTTTAGCATATCTCTATCATTGTCGCCAATTATTATAATATTGTGGGAATCATGGGCTATTGTAGAAGCTATAGCTCCATTTTTAAGTCCAAAACCCTCCACTAATCCTAAACCTATATTCCCCGTTTTACTATGTCTTTCTACTACAGCTGCCTTTAATATATCATTTTGAGGTTTAAATTCTCCATTTTCCAATTGAACTTCTCTTTCTACTTTTTTTGTAATTAAACTATGGGGAAGTAATTTAATTACATTTACCTTATTGCTTTCTAGATATATTTTTAAATCTTTTTCTGTAATTTCAGTTATATTTACAGTATTCACCATAGAACTACTATCTATTTCCTCTATTGAAAACAAAGGCTTATTGTCCTTTGCAACTAATTTCCCTTCCTTATATACTTCCAATATATTAAAATCCTCTAAATTATCTATAACCACCATATCAGCAAAATATCCTGGTGCTATAGCACCTTTCCATCTTAAACCATAACATTCTGCTGCATTTAAAGATGCCATCTTTATACAATCTATAGGATCTATTCCTTTTGCTATAGCTAATCTTATATTATAATCTATACTGCCATCTCTTAATAAATCCGATGGATGCTTATCATCTGTACAAAATATACATCTTCTTAGACTATCCTTATTTACTCCCTGAATTAATTCTTCCAAATTTTTCGCTGCAGAACCTTCCCTAATATGAATATACATTCCAAGTCTTAATCTGTTTTTCATCTCTTCTACAGTAGAACATTCATGCTCTGTCGCAATTCCAGCTCCCACATAGGCATTTAACTGTTTTCCCTCAAGTAATGGTCCATGTCCATCTATTATATATTCCTCGAAAACCTTTAATTTTTTTAATACTTCACTATCCCCATTTATAACTCCAGGGTAATTCATCATTTCCCCTAAGCCTAATACTCTAGGATGATCTATTAATTCCTCCAAATCCTCTGCCTTAAGCACTGCCCCAGAATTTTCAAAAGGCGTTGCCGGAACACAGCTAGGCAACATCATATATACATCTAGTGGTAATCCCTCACTACTATCCAATATGTATTTTATCCCATCTAGACCACGTACATTGGCTATTTCATGTGGGTCCGCAATTATAGTAGTAACTCCCCTTGGTACTATAGCCTTAGAAAACTGAAGAGGTGTTACCATAGAAGATTCTATATGAACATGGCCATCTATAAAAGCTGGAGATAAATATTTCCCCTCTAAATCTATTTCATCATCACCATGATATTCTCCAATTCCAACTATTTTTCCATTATATATAGCCACATCTCCATAAATAATTTCATTAGTAAATACATTTATTATATTAGCATTTTTTAATACTAAAGGGGCTCTTTTTTCTCCATTAGCTATTTTAATTGCTTTCAACATACAATTTCTCCCTTCAAATATCTTGAACCTCCCACGATTAAAATCGCAGAATTTACTTATGACTGCCTAAATCAAACAAAAGGGACTGTCCCCTTTGTTTGTCAAATGAAAGGGACTGTCCCCTTTGTTTGTTTCCTGATACAGAGAGAACCGTCCCCGCTGTCTTAAATTTTATTATAAGAATATATGACTTAATACAAATAATACTGATAAAACATACATTATTCCTGAAACTTCTTTATATCTTCCAGTTAAAACTTTAAGTAGTACATATGATACCATACCAAATACTATTCCTTGTGCAATACTATAAGCAAAAGGCATCATAACTATGGTTAAAAATGCTGGTATAGCTTCTGTAAAATCTTCTAAATCTATTTCTTTTATTGGACTCATCATAAATAATCCAACTAAAATTAGTGCTGGTGCTGTAGCTTCTCCTGGTATCATACCAAATATAGGTGAGAAGAATAATGCTAAGAAAAACATACAAGCTGCTGATAATGCTGTAAGTCCTGTTCTACCACCATCAGCTACTCCAG
>CAZMBD010000143.1:0-4068 GCA_964564325.1 uncultured Clostridiaceae bacterium | reverse complement strand
TGTTATGTTCATCAACTATCTATTGTTATTTGCTAAATAAAACGCTTCTGCAAACCCTAATGGAGTTGCACTTCTAATATTCTTACACTCTTGTGTATTCCATCCTACTGCTGTTCCATCTTCTCGCCTCGGGTAATGTACCCTGCCATAATCACCAGTGTGTTCAGGTTCCATAGGTTTTTTAATTGGGTTATTAAATTTACCCCAAAGACAAGTTCTCTTTGTGTATCTTTCATTCTCATATCCATACCCTGCAAATTCATAAGGATGAAATCGGAATTTTACTTCTCCTAACCATGGATTTAATTTGTGTATTCTGCTAACTGGGTTTTCTACTACCCAAAATATAGGTTCAAAATACTCTATAATTTCCTTTGTTTTATCTACTAACAATTGGCTTTTTGCTGTTCTGCCATCTTCATCTTTTGCTTTAAACCATCTTGCACCACTTACAGCATAGTCGGTGCAAGGCACCGCTGCTAATATTCCATAAACTTTATCTTTAGGTATGCTTTTGTAGTTCCATTTCAATATGTCTATACCTAGTTGAATATCAATTTGTATCACTTCGAATCCATTATCTTTATAAGGTTTACTCCAATTTCCTGTTAAATCAAATAAACTTAAAATTATATTTTTCTCCATATTTATCAAATTCCTTTCTCGTCAGAAAGGTGGTCGACCATTAAAATATTGCCTTTGACAAATATATTTTTAATTTTAGTTAGTGAACATAAATAACAACATATGACCTAATCTGCTTGTAATGCGACTTAATCTGCTTGCACCCCTGCTAACAGCCCTTTAAATTTGTTTGGCGGATTAGGTAATGGCATCCAATGTGTTATTAGATCTGCGTGTTGTCTCCAAGGCCTATCCTCGTCACCTTCGTAAATGTAAAACCCATCTTCTGGGGCTAATATCTGTCCTTCTTCGCCCAGTATCAATCCAACCAATGATTCATCCATTACATCGCCTTTTCTCCAGTATGTTAAAAGGTGTATTTGGTGTATCTCGTAAGGTTCATCCCACCAATATACTAATACATCTTGCCCGCTCTTTGGTTGTTTATCTTGTACGCTTATCCATTGATTCATCATTTAACCCTCCTATTTTTACTCGTTTTTCCAAGTCTTTATAGAGTTTCACCCCTTTGCAATTGAAATTAGGACATATAATAGCAGAAACAATACAGTTAAAAGAAAGATTCTAATTATTCTTTTCATTTGTCGCCTCCTTATATGGTTCTGGCAAAGGCATCCATGCTAACACTTCCCTGCACATATCTTTTTCTGCTTTTTCATCAATGCACTTAGGTAGTCTAAATATAGCTTCGTGAAACCTTAATATTTTTACTTTTGTGTTATCAAATTTTGGTAAATATTCTCCCTTACTCCACTCTCTGTAAGTTACTAAGTAGTGTCCGTTTCTATCTGGACATTTTCTTTTGAGTGGTATCCATTCATCTTGTTTACCTTGCTTATATCCATCATTAAAAGCATCTTGTAGGTCTTTGCCTATATCAATCATCTTCCACGCTCCAATCCATTCTCTGCCCACACTCTGGACAAAAGCTATACATTAAATCTAATTCTTCGTCTGGCACACCCCAGCCAACTTCATAATTATCATTAGGACATCTACAAGAGATTTCTTCTGTTCCAATTATCCTTACTGGCTTAGTAGCCTTATCTCTATTTGCTAATTCTGTGTAATAATCGTTCATTTTGTTCCTCCCATCTTTTCTTTACTTGCTCGTGCAAACCTTTCCAGCACTCGTCACATAACCCTTGCTTGCTATAATATTCTCGGTCGATATTGTAGTACTTTATCGGGTCTGAAACTTCTCTTTTAGCTTCGTGTCCGCAACTCATTAGAAATTTATACATTCCCATACTTACCCCTCCTGACATTCTGGACAATAATTATTAAACTTCCCGTTTACTAGTTTCTTTTTCCAATCATTTTCTCGCATATATTCCATACATTCATCCCAAGTGTCTAGTTCTGCTCCTTCTTCGCAATTGTCACAAACTACCATGTATTTGTTTTTATAGATTTTTTCAATCATCTTCCCCAATCTCCTTTTTTATGATTTCACAACTCGGTTTAACTATTTTCATTTTGTCCCATACTCTCTAACAACAGCGATATCTCTAATTATTTCAGTTGGTACTTTACCTTCGTCGGCTTTTGCTTTACGCATCGTGATTGTCCTCCCTGCCTACATACTGAAGCTTTTCTACATCATCTAACCTTACTTCTTTACGTATTTTACTATCTATGTATTCAATTAAAATCTTGTTATTGTTTAATAAAGGTATGCTTAATACTCTACATTTCTTATTGTTGTGATAAGCTACATAATTAAGTTCAATCATTCTTATCAATCGCTGATGTGCGAATGTTGGAAAAGAAACCCATCCGCCATTTTTACGATATTGCAGGTACTCTTTCTCAATTTTTTGAATGATTTTCATGTTATCCAAATTAAATCCCACCTCTTTCTATTTTCTTTAATTCAGCTTTTAGTTTTCTAAGTAACTCTTCTTGCCTTGTGTTCTTACCTTTTAAAACTTCTAAAACACGTTCATCAATAGTTTTTTCTGCTATTATGTGATAAATCCTTACCGTTTCTTTCTGTCCTTGCCGATTTAACCTGGCATTGGCTTGTTGATAAAGTTCTAAGCTCCATGTTAAGCCAAACCATATAATAATACTTCCGCCCTCTTGAAGGTTTAGACCATGTCCTGCTCCTGCTGGATGTGCCAATAATATTTTTATTTTCTTATTGTTCCAATCCTTTATATCTTTTTCAGTGTCTAATACTCTTACATCTTTCTTAAATTTCTCTATTATCCTGTCTTTATCATGTTGAAAATTATAAAATACTAAGACTGGTTCTCCCTTTGCTTCTTCAATCAATTCCTCTAATACTTCTAGCTTTTTATTATGGATTTCTATTACTTCTTTTTCATCTGTATAGATTGCACCATTAGCTAACTGTAGTAATTTATTAGATACTGCTGCTGCACTTAGGGCTGTTATATCTTCATCTTCTAATTCTAAGACTGCATCCCTTTCCATATCCTTATATAGCTTGTACTCTTTTTTATCTAACTTTGCAGCCCTATTTATATATAGAGGTTCTTTAAGATTTAAATAATCTTTAGCTTTCATGGATATACATAGATCCTTTAATGCTGCATCTATTTTTTCTTTTGCTCCTTCTTTTAATTCGTACTCGTTATATCCATGTCGGTATAGGGTGTTAAAATACCTTCTCCTAAATTCAGTTATGGTTTTTCCAAGTCTTTCGCCTCTATCCAGTAGATATATCTGGGCCCATAAATCTTCATAACCATTTGGTGCTGGAGTTCCAGTTAGGCCTATCACCCTTTTAATTAATGGCCTAACTTTTCTTAAGGATTTAAACCTTTTACTTTGATTACTCTTAAAACTGGATAACTCATCAATAACTACAGTATCAAAATCCCATTTCCTTCCTAGTAGATCCACTAGCCAGGCTACATTATCCCTAGTTATGATATAGATGTCTCCTTCTTCTGTAAGTGCCTTTTCTCTTTGTTTAGGTGTTCCCATAATCTTAACTACTTTTAAATCTTTAAGATGATCCCACTTTTCATGTTCGGTAGTCCAGGTATCTTCTGCAACCCTTTTTGGTGCTATAACTAATACTTTTACATCTTCTAGGTAATCATTTTTTAACTCTTCTATGGCTGTTAGTGTTATAACGGTCTTGCCTAATCCCATATCTAAAAAAAGTCCTGCCGCATCTCTTTCTAATGCAAATTCTTTTGCTACTTCCTGATAATCATGTGGTATGAATTTCATCTAAGTAACACACCCTTAATAAATCTATCTACATCTTCTTTGGTATCTATTACATACACTTCAAATCCTAATTTTTTAAATGTTTTATGAACTGCTTTTTGAAGTTTTCTTGGTTTTTCCCCAGGTCTCTTTAACTCTACAAAATAACATTTGCTATCTATTAAAACTAATCTATCAGGTACTCCATTATTCCCCGGGGATAAAAACTTAAAA
>CAZMBD010000142.1:0-4092 GCA_964564325.1 uncultured Clostridiaceae bacterium | reverse complement strand
GGCAACTAGTGGTCCTAAAGTTGACATTGATGGTCTAATGTGGAGGCAATACTCAATTCAAATAATAAAAATTATTTTCAGAAGCATTTTCCATATCAAATTTATATGACTCCCATTTTCTGCTTACAAAGTCATCACAATAATCACTATGATTTACCAATCCTTCTATACTGCTCCTTTTTTCAGCCAAATATTCTAACCAAAATACTGATGTTACCAGTGTTTTACCGTCATCCATATTCTCTGCTACTAAATATAAATTTGGCATAGACAACCAATCTGTAACATGCCCCATCTCATGAAACATTGTGTTCACGATCATAGTGAAATCAACATTACCTTTTAGCTCTTCTATTTTATATGTTGGTAGCCTATCATAAAGTCTCGAAGTTACAATTATCTTTTTACCTCCGTCGCAGGCCCTCCCATCAGTATTATATGAAAATTCTTTAATATCAACCAATTCTATCTCTTGTAAAGCTTCAAGTATAAGTTTCTCACCAAAGATATCTAGTGTATATTCAACAACATTTTTTAAAAAAGCATCTAGCTCTATACTATGTTTACAGAATACCCTCATTCAATACGCTCCCTATAAAATCTTGATTTTCATTATCTTAAAGAACTTTTATTTTAGTTCATATTTCAATAATCTTTGAATTGCCTCTAACTCACTTTTGAAATTACTCTCAACAAGATATTGATAATTATCATCTTCAATGAAAGTATCTTTTCGAATTGCATTTCTTATAGTTAAATAACTGTAAGTTTTCTTTTTATTTACCATATAATATTTATAATAATTACATTGCTCACATTTTTCAAACTTCAATACTGAGTCACTTTGAAGGCAATCATCTTCCTCACGATAACGGCATTCTTTAACCAACGTATCTTCAATTTCATTATCATCAATAAATTGCTTATAAGGTTTTATATCTGCTTTTGTATATTCCAACCATACATTCTCGTATATACTATTTTCAGCTTTATTTTCTTCTATTGCTAGTTTTAATTCTAACCTTTTATTAAAATACTTAACTATTTCCTCCCTAGTAACTTCCCTTATAAGAGTCAACTTATTAGAAACCCATCCATTGGCAGTATTTTCAAAACAATGTCCCTCACCTTTTACTTTAAAAAGTCGTACCTCTGAATGTCCATTTCCCTGGTTAAATGATATAGGTGAAGTTATAAAATCTCTATAACTTAATACATCTTCAATTTTAATGCAAAAATGAGAATATACATCTTGAAAATCTGTGTGAGGTCGTATTCTCTGTGGCTCTTCATATGGTATTCCTATTTCGTATATATAATTTCTAGCTTTAAGAAGGCCATCTACAACACTTACTCCTTTGAATCCATAAACTGGTTCTTTTACTTCTGGTTCAAAATAATCCTTGTACCTATCAAGTATTTTTATACCTACAATATAGTTTAACGGAATCTTTTTTTCTATGTCCCCCATTCGATGTGTTCCGTATTCTATGCTAGGATCAAATTCATCCTTGCAGCAAACTAAATAATCCTTTTTTAAATCAATTGGAAAACAAGTATATGTTATACCGTTACTTAATCTTAATTCACAATATTTCTTATGCTTAATTATATTTTCATAAATCCAACCATAGATTCTATAGTCAAAACATTCAATAGTACATTCATTAAAACTAAAACTATTTCTATTTAACTGATCTATATCTTCTTCTTTACTCCAATCAGCAAGTTCTTCACATGTTTCACACATGAAAATCATTTTTCTTCTCCACAGCACTTTAATATATTGAGCTAATTTTACATTATAAAATTCTCCACATTTTTTACATCTGCATTGCATCAATTCTACCTACCCCTTTAAAACTTAGCAGTTCATTTATATTTTGACACTTCACGAACTTAGGAGAACTATATAATCAATTCATAAATTTCTCCACCAATGCCTTATTTCATTAAACCCAGCACAAATGGAAAATTCGTTTTCATTCCATTTTATTTGGAATATAATCAAATGCACATATTATCCGACTTCTTTGTATTATATCTCCTCTCACCATACAAACTCCTTTAGCCCCTCCTTCAATTAGTTCAAATTTTTGACATGAGTTGCATTTTCTACGCTCCTTTTTCTTACCATGACCATCACATCTGATCATTTGATACCCGACAATATGTTTATCCAAATCATTTTCAGGTATTGTTTTAACCAATATATCCCCGTCTCCATTCCTCAGTTTAAAATGAATATCTTTACTATTAATATCCCCTCTTAGGTCAATATTGTTATTTAGTAATCCTTCTTCATTTTAATCATTTATGTTTTGGCAATTAAGTTGTTTAATAAACAACAATATGTCTTCCATAATCCTTATAGTTAGTCCATATCCATTATAACCATACTGATAAAATATGTCACCAAAGTAATCTCCTTCTTTAAGAGTAATAGCTATTACATAATCCCTAGACTTGTAATTATCTGTTAAATCATGAAACATTATCATCATCTCCCTGTTTCTATAATTAATAACTCACTAGCACTTTAACCTTCACAAAGGGATTTTTTATGAATTGTATCTCCCAGGATGATTTTTCTCAATATATGTACCTAAGCATATCTACTAAATTTATTTTATATTTAAGTATGAATTGGCACCAAACAAAACTTTCAAAATTATATTAGATTGAAAGTCTTACTTAGCGCAATTAAATAAATTGATTTAATAGACTATTTCCCATGATTAAAAATAATTGATAAGAAGTCTTTAAAATCTGATGATAACATATCTTGAAAACTTATACCGAGCCCATCTTTTAATTTAGAAATAAACTCTCCTACATGAAGTGATATTATTTCAATTCGTCTTGATTCTTCTGTCAATTCTAGCATTAATGCTGGATTTTTAATTTCTAATACCTTCTTATCTATTTTTGACTTTTCATCTTCCCAATATTTTATGTAATCAAATCTATTATGAGAGTAAATATCGGCTTTAATTTTAATATCTTTATTCTCGTAAAACTTAATATCATGGTCTGATATTATAACAAATAATAATTTGTCATAATAATTTCTGTCCCTCATAAGTTCTGTAATTTCATACATGCATGGTGATGATCTTAAATATCCATCGGATACAATTGATATAACGAAGTCATGCTCTTTAATGCTTCGCATATACTCGTCCAAGCTATCTTTATATTGTAATTTTCGGTTATCCCTTGAAACTTCAATTTTACCTTTAGCCATTTCTTTTATTTTATTTTCAATTATATCTGCAAGACAACTTTCATTATGACAATATGATAGAAAAATATTCTTTACCGTCATTTTTTCAGCCTCCATTTTATTATTGAACAAATATGCAACATTGCTACATTTAACAATAGTATCATTTTTTTCTATATTTATATATGCTAAACGATGTCTCGTATAATTGAAATATTTATATTCAAATTTAACATGCCTATCAAGTAAATCTCTAATATCAGAATCCTTAATATTGAAAGGGAAATTCTTAATAATTAGATTTTTACCATCATCTCTTACTCCGAAAACTATTAGTCCGCCTTGGGAATTTGAAAAAGCAGATATATACTTACCAATCATTTCATTTGGCTCAATTGGATGAATGTATTTTACATTATTTCTATCATTTTGCTCTATCTTATTAATTATATGTTCTATCATACGCACCTCACTGAAACTCCATTATTATTAAGAATATTAAATACTTTATCGACTTTTATAAATATTTCTAAGAGGGATAGCACTAATACCAGTGGTTTTAATAATATCTCCTAATGTAATTATTCTTGTATTTCCTTGTCCATCATCTGTCCATAACTCATAATCAGTGTCATCTAAAGCTTCCATCTCCTCATCATTAAAAAAGATTATTTTACTTTGATCACTTGGTCGAATAATAATTCTGATGTTTTTACCATTCTTTAGTGCTTGAAAGACTGTATCGGAATATTTTTCTTTTTCCCATTCTTCTAAAGTTGATGGTATTTTATAAGCTGGAGATTCATCTAGGTGATTATTTCGCACCATCAGGCCCACCTATTCGCATGGATGAGTCTTTCGATATC
>CAZMBD010000141.1:1280-4149 GCA_964564325.1 uncultured Clostridiaceae bacterium | reverse complement strand
TAATAAAATAAAGGTTAGATGCTTTAGCAACTAACCCATTTTTTTGTGAAGAAATTAGTCCATACCATATTTCTTCTTGAATTTTTCAACACGACCACCACGTTCAGTAAATTTTTGACGTCCTGTGTAAAATGGATGACATTCTGAACAAACTTCTACTCTTAATTCTTCTTTAGTTGAGCCAGTTTTAAAAGTATTTCCACATGCACAACGAACTGTAGCTTCATAATATTTTGGATGAATTCCTTTTTTCATTGCTTTCACCTCTCTTTGTTGCAAATATATACAAACATATTATTTCATACATTTTGACCAATTAATTATAGCACAATATAATTTTTATTTCAACTACAACCAAATTTTATTTCTCATTTCTTCTATAAAAATTTCATTAGTTTTAGTTAACATTAAATTTTCAATTAAAGTTTCTGTGACATCTTGAGTAGGAGCATTTCCTAAAGCTTTTCTAATACCCCAAATAGTCTCTAATTCTTTTTGAGTTAATAATAATTCTTCACGTCTTGTTCCAGATTTATTTATATCTATTGCAGGGAATATTCTTTTTTCAGACAATTTCCTATCTAAATGAATTTCCATATTACCTGTACCCTTAAATTCTTCAAATATAACATCATCCATTCTACTTCCAGTTTCTACTAGAGCAGTAGCTAAAATAGTCAAACTGCCTCCTTCTTCTAAGTTTCTAGCTGCACCAAAAAACCTCTTAGGCCTATGTAATGCACCTGGATCTAGTCCACCAGATAATGTTCTTCCTGTAGCTGGAATAGTCAAGTTATAAGCCCTTGCAAGACGAGTTATACTATCTAATAATACTACCACATCTTTACCATGCTCTACTAATCTTTTTGCTCTTTCTAAAACTATTTCTGCCACTTTAGTATGGTGACTTGGAAGTTCATCAAAAGTAGAATATACTACATCACCTTTAACGGATCTTTTCATATCTGTTACTTCCTCTGGTCTTTCATCTATTAAAAGAACTATTATTTCAATGTCTGGATGATTTTCAGAAATGGAATTGGCAATATTTTTAAGAAGTGTAGTTTTTCCTGCCTTTGGTGGAGACACTATCATTCCCCTTTGGCCTTTTCCAATAGGTGCTATTAAATCTATTATCCTTGTAGAAAGATCGTTAGGAGCTGTTTCTAATGTAAGTCTTTGCCTTGGATATATTGGAGTTAATGTATCAAAATCTGGCCTACCTAGTGAAGTTTCAGGATTTTCTCCATTGACAGACTTTACATATAATAAGGCTTTATATTTTTCACCAGATTTTGGAACCCTAGTAATTCCAAATACCTTATCTCCAGTACGTAATCTAAACCTTCTTATTTGAGATGGAGATACATATATATCATTGTCTCCAGATAGATAGTTTTCACATCTTAAAAAGCCATAGCCATCTTGATGAATCTCTAATATTCCTTCTGCTCCATTAATATTGTCCATCTGCTCTATTTCTTCACTTACCTTATCTGGTAATTTCTCCATATCAATATCTTCAATGTCTATTTCAACTATATTATCATTGTCTCTCAGAGGAACTTCTTCTTTTTCCTCCTCTAAAGCATTTTCTAAAATTAAATCTATAAGTTCATCTTTCCTATAGGTTGTCACAGATTTAATTCCCATAGTCTTTGCTATAATTCGCAAATCTTCTAATTTCTTACTCCGTAACACACTTGAATCCAAAATTTCACCTCCACAATATTTAAACCACTAATTTAACAATTTACTTCTGTTCTAAATTCGGGAGCAGTTATTAAGATATGTTAAATAGATAGGGATTATTAAAATTATAATACCACTATAAAACTAAATAGTCAAACTATTATATTGCATATTTGGGCTTTTTATCCATTCTATGTATAGCCTCTATATGTCTAACAGTTCCAGTTTCACTTCTAGTTACTAGAGAATAAGTCTTAGCCATATTGTTTTCATAATAAACCACGCCCTTTAACAATTGACCACTAGAAATTCCTGTTGCTGCAAAAACCATTTCTCGTCCCTTAGCTAAATCTTCCATAGTAAGTGTTTTATTTATATCTCCTAGACCCATTTCTTTACATCTATCCTTTTCTTTTTCATTGCTAGGACATAGTCTTCCCTGAATTTCTCCTCCCATACATTTTAATGCAACTGCTGCAAGAACACCTTCTGGAGCTCCACCTATTCCCATTAAAATATCTACACCCGAATCAGGAAAACAAGTAGCTATGGCTGCTGCCACATCGCCATCTTGAAATAATTTAATTCTAGCACCAGTTTTTCTCACCTTATTAATTAATTCTGTATGTCTTTCCCTATCTAGTATAGTTACAGTAATATCCCTTATATCCTTATTTAAGGCTTTAGACAAATTTTCTAAATTTTCCTCTACTGAATAATCTAAACTTACACAACCAACTGCCTTAGGTCCCACTGCAATTTTATTCATATACATATCTGGTGCATGTAGTAAACAGCCCTTTGGAGCCACAGCCACTACAGATATAGCACCAGAAAGTCCCTTTGCTACAGCCGTAGTACCATCTAATGGATCTACTGCTATATCTAATTTTACTGAATCCTCTGTAGCCTTACCTATTTGCTCTCCAATGTATAGCATTGGAGCCTCATCCATTTCACCTTCACCAATGACCACAGTACCATCTATATCCAATGTATCAAACATTCGTCTCATAGCATCTACTGCTGCCTTATCTGCTAAATTTTTATCTCCTCTACCTAAATGGCGAGCAGAATTAAGAGCTGCCGCCTCTGTAACACGAACTAAATTTATAGCCAAATTCCTATCCATAAAAATCCCTCCTTTATTCAATTTTAAAACCCAAACAGAGGGGAC
>CAZMBD010000141.1:0-1180 GCA_964564325.1 uncultured Clostridiaceae bacterium | reverse complement strand
GCACTAATATCCATACCTCTTCCTATTTCTTCTCCAATATATAACATAGGAGCTTCATCTAATTCACCTTCTCCTATAACTACTTTGCCCTTGGTATTTACTAAATTAAAAGCTGCTCTCATGCCATCTACAGCCGACTGATCTGCTCCTACAGCATCACCTCTACCCATATATCTTCCCGATGCCAATGCAGCAATTTCTGTCACTCTTACTAGAGATAAGGCCAAATCTCTATCCACTTATATCACTCCCTTTATTCAATTCACAATTCACAATTATTCAGATCATTCTTTGGGTCTTGGAGCGACCTTTGTTTGCCTAATTATACATCGCGCATTGTGTATTGCCTAATATTATTATATCCTAAAACCTTACAATGAACAATTATTTTTCTTTGGGCAAATAATACACAAAAAAACGGGAGACCAAAGGTCTCCCTACATGATTATTTATTTTCTAATTTTCCCCAATCCTTTAGAAATTTTTCTATACCTATATCAGTTAATGGATGAGCTAACATTTGTTCAAATATTTTGTAAGGAATAGTTGCAATATCTGCTCCTGATTTTGCAGCTTGAATTACATGAATAGGATGTCTAATACTTGCAGCAATTATTTCAGTATCTATTCCATAAATATAAAATATATCCGCTATATCCTCTACAATATTAATGCCTTCATTTCCTATATCATCTAGTCTTCCAACAAAAGGACTTACAAAAGTAGCTCCTGCCCTTGCTGCTAATAAAGCTTGATTTGCTGAAAAAATTAGGGTTACATTGGTCTTTATATTTTCCTTAGAAAGTACACTTACAGCTTTCAATCCCTCTTTAGTCATTGGAATTTTAATAACTATATTTGGATGGATTTTTGCTAATTCCCTAGCTTCTTCTATCATACCTTCACTTTCCAAAGATATGACCTCTGCACTTATAGGCCCATCTACTATGGATGTTATTTCTTCTATTACCTGTTTGAAATCTCTGCCTTCTTTAGCTATTAATGAAGGATTAGTAGTTACGCCAGATATAACTCCCCAACTATTTACTTCTCTAATTTCATCTATATTTGCTGTATCTATAAATAACTTCATACATTTACTCCTCCTTTTTTCAATTCACAATTATCAAACGTTAGGCCCTGCACACCCATGGAAACAAACCAAGGTAGGCCCTGCACA
>CAZMBD010000140.1:0-4260 GCA_964564325.1 uncultured Clostridiaceae bacterium | reverse complement strand
AGGTAAAATATATTACTAATTTCACAGATATAGATGATAAAATAATCAATAGGGCTAATGCGGAAGGAGTATCAGCTAAGGAAATAGCTGATAGATATATTAAAGCCTTTATGGAAGATGCAAAGGACCTAAATTTATATGAAGAAAATACAACTCATCCAAAGGCTACGGAATTTATAGAACAAATGATAGAATTTATAGAAGGGTTAATTGAAAAAGATGCAGCTTATAATGTGAATGGCAATGTATATTTTAATATAGAATCTGCTAATGACTATGGGAAATTATCTAAAAAGAATATAGAAGATTTAATTTCTGGTGCTAGAGTAGAAGTATCTCAAGAAAAGAAAAATCCTCTAGATTTTGCACTTTGGAAAAAAGCCAAGGAAGGAGAGCCTTACTGGGATAGCCCTTGGGGGAAAGGTAGACCAGGTTGGCATATTGAATGTTCTGTAATGTCTAAAACATTATTGGGAGATACCATAGATATACATGCTGGTGGAGAAGACTTACAATTTCCACATCATGAAAATGAAATTGCTCAATCTGAAACCTTAACTGGAAAGCCCTTTGCGAATTACTGGATGCATAATGGAATGCTTACCATAGAAGATAGAAAAATGAGTAAATCCTTAGGAAACTTTTTTACTGTAAGGGAAATTGGGGAGGAATTTGATTTAGAAGTATTAAGATTTTTTTTATTATCTGCTCACTATAGAAATCCCATTAATTTTAATAGAGATGTAATGAAACAATTAGAAAATGGATTAGAAAGATTGTATAATACTAAAAAGAATTTAGAATATTTATTAGATATGGTAGAAGATAAGGAAATAAGCAATGAAGAAATTGATAAGATCAATATGTATAAAGAAGAATTTATTACCAGTATGGAAGATGATTTAAATACTGCAGATGCCATAGCTAGTTTATTTAATATTTCTAAATATGCTAATTCTAATTTCAATGAAAAAACTTCCAAATCTGTGATACAATATACTTATGATACTTTTATGGAATTGGCCAATGTATTAGGATTATTATATAAAAAAGAAGAAATACTAGAAGAAGAAATACTAGAATTAATAGAAAAAAGAACTCAAGCTAGAAAAGATAAGAACTACCAACTGGCAGATGAAATTAGAGATGAATTGAAAGCTAGAGGAATAATTTTAGAGGATACTCCTGAAGGAGTAAAATGGCGAAGGGGGTAATGTTTTGAAGGTAGAATTATTAAGATATACACCAGATGGGGAAAAACTAATCGCCTCTGCAGCAAAGTTATGTTATTCTCCTGTAGGAATTGGGCAAATAGAGAAGAATTTGGATAGAAAAAACATAGAGAAGTTTTTAGAAATGTTAGTAGATTTAGGTCATGAATCTCCCATGGAACATATAAGTTTTACTTTTGGAGTAGAAGGGGTTTCTAGAACATTAAGTCATCAATTAGTAAGACATAGAATAGCTAGTTATTCTCAACAGTCCCAAAGGTATGTAAAATTAGATCAATTTGAATATATTATCCCTCCTTCTATAGAAGATGATGAAGAAACAAAAAAATTATTTATAGAAGCTATGGAAAAAGATCAGGAGTATTATAATAAAATTACGGAAATATTATTTAAAAAATATTTTGAAGAATACAAGAAAATTGGAAAATTAAGTGAAGTAGAAGCTAAGAGAAATGCGGAAAAAAAGGCCATAGAAGATGCTAGATATGTATTTCCTAATGCTTGTGAAACCAAAGTAGTTTTTACTATGAATGCTAGGTCTTTAATGAATTTCTTTCGTCTTAGAACTTGTGAAAGAGCACAGTGGGAAATAAGGGAATTGGCTATGGAGATGTTAAAAGAAGTAAAAAAGGTATATCCTAATTTATTTAAAAATGCTGGTCCAGGATGTTTAAATGGACCATGTCCAGAAGGAAATATGAGCTGTGGGAATATGGTAAAAGTTAGGGAAAAGTTTAATGAATTATAGTATCTTAAAATATAGAAAGTGAGAATGAGTATGAAAGAAGAATATATAATAGGCAGAAATCCAGTATTAGAAGTGCTAAAATCTGGGAAAAATATAGAAAAACTTTATATTCAAAAAGGTGAATTAAAGGGCTCTATTAATAAGATACTGGGAATTGCTAAGGATAAAAATATCATGGTGCAAAGAGTAGATAAAAATAAACTAGATCAAATATCTCAAGGCAATCATCAAGGGGTAGTTGCACTAGTTACTCCTTTTTTATATTCCTCTGTAGAAAATATATTGGAAAATGCTGAGAAACAAAAGGAAGCACCTTTTATATTAATTTTAGATGGTATAGAAGATCCTCATAATTTAGGAGCCATAATTAGGACTGCTGAATGTGGAGGTGCTCATGGAGTTATCATACCAAAAAGAAGATCGGCAGGAGTAACTTCTACTGTATATAAAAGTTCTGCAGGTGCAGTAGAGTATATTCCTGTTGCAAGAGTTAATAATATATCAGATACCATAGAAAATTTAAAAGATAGTGGATTATGGATATATGGTGCAGATATGGAAGGAGAAAATTATTATTTCAGCACAGAATTAAAGGGTCCTATTGCATTAGTTATAGGTAGCGAGGGGTGCGGTCTATCTAGACTTGTAAGAGAAAAATGTGATTTTTTATTAAAAATTCCCATGTTAGGAGAAATTTCTTCCCTAAATGCATCTAATGCTGCCTCAATACTAATATATGAAATTGTAAGGCAAAACCATGAGGAAAAGGCGTAAGAAATCTAGGGAATACCTTTTTGTAGATGGGTATAATATAATTAATTCCTGGGAGAAATTAAAAAAGCTAAATAAAATAAGTCTTGAGGTAGCTAGGGAAGAGTTAATAGAGATAATGTCAGAGTATCAAATTTATTCAGGTATTAAAATAATAATAGTTTTTGATGCCCATTTAGTTAAGGGCAATAGTGGTACTGTAGATAATATTAAAGGGGTTCAAATAGTTTATACTAAAGAAAATGAAACAGCAGATCAATATATTGAAAAAGTTTTAGATGATATTGGTAGGGTTGAAAGGGTTAGGGTTGCTACTTCTGATTGGATGGAACAACAAATTATACTTGGAAGGGGAGGTACTAGAATATCTGCCAGAGAATTGGAATTAGAAATACTTGATCAAAGAAGAGTTATGAAACGGAAAAGCAAAGAAGAGGATTTAAAAGGAGAAATATTAATGGGAAGATTAGATGAAGAAACTTTAAGGAAACTAGATATGTGGAAAGAAAACAAGGAATAATCTTGACTATTTGGTAAAATTTAATTATAATTTAATTTAATTATGGTTCTATATATCAAACACAACACCAGGGGGGATATGTGTGAGTTTAGGATTATATAATCGTTTAGATGTAGAAGTTTATGAAAATATGAAGGACGAAGATATTGTCAAGTTAGCAAGAACAGGAGATCGTTTGGCTTTAGAATATTTATTGGCTAAATACAAGGGTTTTGTTCGTTTTAAATCTAGATCTTATTTTTTAGTAGGTGCTGATGGTGAGGATATTATTCAAGAGGGGATGATTGGACTTTATAAGGCAATTAGAGACTATGATGAGGACAAGCGTGCCTCTTTTAGAGTATTTGCTGAAATATGCATAACTAGACAAATAATCACTGCAATTAAAACTGCTACTAGGCAAAAACATATACCACTAAACTCTTATATATCGCTAAACAAGCCCATATACGACGAGGGAACTGATAGGACATTATTAGATACCGTGTCTGGTACAAAGATTACAGATCCAGAAGAATTAGTTATTAGTAGTGAAGAATTATATTTTATTGAAGGGCAAATTGCAGAATTATTAAGTGAATTAGAATGGAAAGTATTAATGGGCTATTTAGATGGAAAATCTTATCAAGAGATTGCTGAAGAATTGGACAGGCATGTAAAATCTATAGACAATGCATTGCAGAGAGTTAAGAAAAAACTAGAAAGATACTTAGAATTTAGAGAAACTTAAAATTACCTATTGACAATGAAATACCTTGGTAGTAAAATATGTTACAGTGGACTAAGATGCCCATGTAGCTCAGTAGGTAGAGCACTTGCATGGTAAGCAAGAGGTCACCGGTTCAAATCCGGTCATGGGCTCCAAAATAATATATAAGAAACACCAGGATAGGTGTATTTACATTTTAATATATATAATTAAGGAGGAACAAAACATGGGTAAAGCAAAATTTGAAAGAACAAAACCTCACGTAAATATAGGAACAATA
>CAZMBD010000139.1:0-4322 GCA_964564325.1 uncultured Clostridiaceae bacterium | reverse complement strand
AGATAATAATTATAAACCAAATGATAAAATAGTTAGAATAGTATTAGATATTAAAGATGGAGTAAATAATCCAGAAGTAAAAATAGAAAAAGATGGGAATAGATTGATTATTACTCCAGAGGCTAATATTTGGCAAATACTTAATTATTCTACAGAGGGAAATAGTAAAATAGTTTCAATTAATGCCAATAGAGATACAGACTATGATATAGACTATAATGAATATCTTAAGACAATGATTATTAATCTTCCTGTAGAAAATATAGATTTAATTGAAGAAAAAGTAGATATAAATGATGGATTAATTAAGGATATTAATGTAAGCCAAATAAGGGACAGAGCATATATTACCATTAGTTTTACAAGGGATGTAGAATACAATGTATTATCTAGGTCTATAGATGATAAAATAAGTGTCTCCTTTAAAAGAGATCGTAGCAATGAAAAACCTTCTGATAAACTTATAGTAATAGATCCAGGTCATGGTGGTTCGGATCCTGGAGCATGTCATAATGGGGTTCGTGAAAAGGATGTAACTTTACCCATATCTCTTAAACTAAATGAGGCATTACAGGACAAAGGCTATAATACTGTGATGACTAGATATGATGATACTAGTTTGGAATTATATGGTAGGGCACCAATTGCAAATAATGTCGATGCAGACCTATTTATAAGTATACATGCTAATTCTGTTGGGAATGGTAGCAGTGAGATAAGGGGAATACAAGTACTATATCATTCAAAGGACAAAGCTAATGTAACAAAAGAAGAAACTTTGGCCTTAGCTCAAATTATGATGGAAGAAGTCACTAGAGGAACTGGGGCACCAAATAAAGGTTTATTACCTCGAGAAAGGACAGTAGTTATAAGGGATACAAATATGCCTTCCATATTAATTGAAACAGGATTTTTAACTAATCCTGAAGAGGCAAATTTACTTACTACAGAAGAATATCAATATCTAATTGTAGAATCCATTGTAAGAGGAATTGAAAGATATTTTGAAATTTATTAGTAAACGGCCATATAATTGGTCGTTTTTTTATTATTAAAACAAATAAAACAATCATAGTATCTCCTTCCTATTAATATAATGTAATAAAAACATGGGGAGGTTTTGGGATGGACAACAGGAAGATATTATTATGGATTTTGATAATAGTAATAGGAATAAGCCTTATTGGTTGTAGGAAAAATGGTGGTTTTAAAAAACTATTATCTAAAGAAAAAGAGGAAGATTTGGAAATAATTCGCTCTGATGAATATGATTTTGAAATAATAGAAGATGATGGAATGAGAAAGACTGTATTTTATTTTAAAGACAAACAAGGTTTATTAGTACCTTTAATGAGAAAAATTCCTTGGGAAGAAGGAATTGCAAGGACTACTTTAAATAATATGATAGATACTCCTGAACTACGGGAAAGCTTAAAAGGTACTGGATTAAGTCCTATAATACCAGCAGGTACTCAAATAAGGGGTATATCTATAAATGAAGAAACTGGAGTTTGCAAAGTAGATTTTAGTCAAGAAATATTAAATTATGAAACGGAAAAGGAAGAAGAAAGCTTGCTAAGGGGTATAGTTTATACCTTAACAGAATTTCAAGCTATTGATGAAGTACAATTTTTAGTAGAGGGAAATACTATTCCAAATTTTAAATTTGGTACCATTGCATCTAGCCCATTTAAGAGGGAAAACATTAATTTAGTAGGAGATTTAGACGATTCTAGATCTAAGGTGGTGATTTATTATAAGGGCAATCACTTTGAAGAGGATTACGAATATTTTGTACCAGTAACTATACCGACTTTGGCACCAGTGACAAATATATATACTGCATTGGAAATATTATTTGATGGACCTTCTTTAGATTTAGGTTTAAGCTCAGATATTCCTGATGAGGTTAGTTTCCATGGTGTAGATATTAAAGATGGAACAGCTTATATAGATATTTCCTTCGATTATGGTGGTATTCCAGAGGATAGTCAAGTATTTAATAATATGCTTAAAAACATAGGATTGACATTATCTGAATTTGACGAGATAGAAAAAGTAGAATTACTTATAGATGGTAAAGGTTTAGAAGATCTTGGGATAGGTATTAACTCCGACATGGTTATTCCAGCCTTCGCCAATGAATAAAAAATAACTTGTAATTTCGGGGACTGTCCCCGAAATTACAAGTTATTTGTATTATGGGTATAAATATAATAAACTAGTTTAAAATATAGAAAAAAGACCAGTTTTTTGATATTATAATATATTAGGAATAAAAAATATAGGAGCTGTTAAAATGAAAAGAATAGATAATAGAAATTATGATCAATTGAGAAATGTAAATATAACTAGAAATTATTTAAAACATCCCCAAGGTTCTGTGTTAATGGAGATGGGAGATACAAAAGTAATATGTACTGCTATGGTGGAGGATAAGGTTCCACCATTTTTAAAGGGCACAGGTACTGGTTGGATTACGGCAGAATACTCTATGCTACCTGGTTCTACAGAGCATAGGAAAATAAGAGATGCAGCTAAAGGGAGGATAGAGGGTAGAACTCAGGAAATACAAAGACTAATAGGAAGATCTCTAAGGGGAATTATGGATTTAAAGAAAATAGGAGAAAGAACTATTTGGATAGATTGTGATGTAATACAGGCAGATGGAGGAACTAGAACTGCTTCTATTACTGGTAGTTTTGTGGCATTGGTAGATGCACTTAATTGGCTTTGTAAGAAAAAAGAAATTGAATATATACCTATAAATAATTTTGTGTCAGCTGTATCAGTTGGAATAGTAGATGGAATCCCAATTTTAGATCTTAATTATGAAGAAGACTATAGTGCAGAAGTAGATATGAATATTATAATGACAGATGATAATAAGTTTGTTGAAATACAAGGAACAGGAGAAGAATATGTTTTTTCAAGGGAAGAATTAAATAAATTATTAGATTTAGCAGAAAAGGGTAATAATGAATTGATAATTAAGCAAAAGGAAGCGTTAGGAGATATCAGTAATTTTATGTCCAAAGGAGAAAAATAAAAGGAGAAGATTATGGAAAGAAAAAAGCTAATATTATCTACGGGAAATCCAGATAAAGTTAAGGAAATAAAAGATATACTTAAAGATTTGCCAGTTGATATATTATCAAAAAAAGATTTAGGTCTAGGAGACTTAGAAATTGAAGAAAACGAAAATACATTAGAAGAAAACGCCATTATAAAGGCTAAGGCTTTAGCTGAAAGAATTGATGGAATAGTGATAGCTGATGATACTGGCTTATTTGTAGAGTATTTAAATGGAGCACCAGGTGTTCACTCTGCTAGATATGGTGGAGAGGAGCATAATTATAAGAAAAACAATGAAAGATTGCTAAAGGAGCTAAAAAATGTGCCTATTAATAAAAGAGAAGCTTATTTTGAAACTGTAATAGCAATGGTATTGGAAGATAAAAGTATTAGAACTTTAAGGGGTAGATGTAATGGAACTATAAGCTTGGAACCTATGGGGGACAATGGATTTGGATATGATCCACTATTTATTCCAGATGGGTATAGTAAAAGTTTTGGCGAACTAGGTGAGGATATAAAAAATAAAATTGGGCATAGAGGAAGAGCGTTAAATCAGTTAAAATTAGAAATAGACAAAATATTAAAAGGTGATACGAATGAGGATATTTGTAATAAGTGATACCCACGGAAGTACTAGGGAAATTATAAATAAAATGAAGACTATGGAAAAACCAGATTTGATTATTCATTTAGGAGATTATGTAGAAGACGGAATGAAAATAGAAGAAGAATTGGGTATAGAGACAATTATCATAAAAGGTAATGGAGACTATTTTCATACTGAATTTCAAGAGGATGAAATAATTACTATAGAAGGTAGAAGAATATTTATAACTCATGGTCATAAATATAATGTAAGATATGGCGAGGATAATCTTTTGTATAAAGGAGAAGAATTAAATGTAGATATAATTTTATTTGGACATACTCATGTACCACTATTTTTTAAAGAATCTGATATAGTAGTAATGAATCCAGGTAGTCCTTCTATGCCTAGGGGTTATGGGAAGAAGAAGAGTTTTGGTATATTAGAAATTGGGAAAGAAATAATTGGCGAAATAGTTGAGATATAATGGTGCAAAAATTCAAGAAAAACTATTGACAATTTTATAATTTGCTGCTATAATCATATATTGTCAGCGTTAATACAACGTTAATACTAGGAGGATAAATGCGGGTGTAGCTCAGTGGTAGAGCACTGGCTTCCCAAGCCAGCTGCGAGGGTTCGATTCCCTTCACCCGCT
>CAZMBD010000138.1:0-4458 GCA_964564325.1 uncultured Clostridiaceae bacterium | reverse complement strand
TCAGCATTGAAATATTTTATATAAAATGCGACAACTTACTTGACAAACACCGATATGAACAAGGATGGAATTAAATATGTATCAGATGACAATGTCAATGTTGATGTTTATTTTATCGACCTTAGAAATGCAGATAAAAGCATCTCTAATTTGATTGATATGGTCTGTTGAGATGCGTTAATCTGCGGTGATATAACTACTGCTGTGAGATAAGGTATTATGGAGGTAGCTATCAATAAATCATATTTCCAATATAAATAATGATATTGGTAACTATGTCCATAGCATCAAAAGATATCTTGATAACACAAAGGTTGATTTTTAATGCATCTCCTGAATTAGCCACATTGATAGTAACAATTCAGGTTAACATAAAAGTCTGATAAGTAGTGTGAGAGGTTCAATTATTTATTAATCTTGACATTCGTCACAGCTAGGGGGAATAGAGTATTCACCTAATTCTATAATATTATTACCACATTTAGGGCAGGTGTAAATTGTTGTAATAATATTAGCAATAAGCATAGCATGATCTGGGTAGGGTGGTACGGGAGAGTAGTTTATATGATATGGCTTTTTGTCGCAATTGCAGTCATGATTGCAGTGAGTAAAATCCCAAGAATAAGTAGGTTCTGTAATAATTAATCCTTTAGAGAATATATGGTCTAACTTATAGCCAAAATTATCTATAAAAAAAGAATATTGACTATCTTTGTTTGGTGTACTTACTTTAAAACTCTCATTAGCAAATTTATCTTTTAAAATATGGTAATTATAGGTGTCGTATAAAACACTTTCATTACCCTGACGATCATAACGATAGAGGTGTCTGACATCATTATATGTCTTGCTTATATCACCCATAATTCTAGAATTGTTAAAATCCCCAACAATAACTACATTTTCGAGCTGTTGATTTTCTATATGAGATAGTAAGTTCTTTAACTGTACTTTTCTGCAAAGATAATCTTCTCTTTCGCCGTTTCCTATACGGATTCTTACACCTATAATATGTAATGTTATATTTCTTAAACTTAAATCTACATGAAGATAATTAGGGTATACTTCATTGTTGGGAGTGTTAATAAATTCATCGTCTATAAATAAAAAATTTCCACTATAATTATTAACAATCTTTTTACTAACTCCTATCAATATTTTGTTTCCATCCATATTTTTTTCAGAGTTCGTTTCAATAAAATATTTTTTTGAAAGTGTTTTATATAATACTGTTTCTTTAAAGTCTTTTAATACTCCTAATTCCGTTAGTACTATAATATCTGCTTTCTGTTGCATAATTTCCTTTACTACAAAAGGTGGCAAAGATTTGATGCAGTCCGAGGATCTTTGATTGAGATTCCAATTTAGTATTTTCATATTTTACTCCTCCTTAGTTAATAATTTTTATTTAATCAGTACAAGTGACAATAAGTGTATAAATACAAACTTATTATAATATTTACCTCTAAAAATGTCAAGAATATGTAAATCATCTGCTTTAAACGACAATTAAAATCATTAATAAGTTTGATTACATGGTATTGAAATAGGCATTACTTTATCGATTTATATATAGATAATATTGGTTGGTTAATGGCTATATAAGTAAAAAACTAGTTTATTAGTTGACATATAAGGTATTAGATGATAAAATGACGTTAAAATATGGAACATACGAAATATACGAGAAATAACGGATAGGAGGGCCTCTGTTATGGATGCGAATGACTATATTTGGCTAATTAGAAATAAAGCAGAACTAAATGGAAGAAAAATATGTTGTAATTTTGAACCTCTTGAGGATTTAAGTGCTATAAAATCAAACGTTGAAAAAGTTTTAAAAAGAATCAACCCTAAAATGCAAGAAGCACGTATAGCCGTAAATACATCGGTTGCAGAAGATTTTGCTAAGAAAATCAGCATAGGCGATCTTGCCATTACTACAAGTAACAAAGAAAAAAGAATTATTTCTATTGTGAGAATAACAGGTGACTATTATTTTGACTCGCATAATAAATATCATGTTAGAGAGGTGAATCCAATAATTAGTGTAAGTAGAGATTCTCTTTCCGAGAACTTTAGACGTGATTTGCGCAAACCGAGAGCTGTAACGAGCTTGCCTATGACACCTGATATTTTAGATGTTATTAACAGTGCCAAAAAAGTAAGTGTGGAAAGTAATGCACTAAAGGCTGTTTTTCCTCTTAGACAAGATTTTTCTATTAATATCAACATACCACATGATATGAAGAAATTAGAAGCAGAACGTCTGGCGGATTTTGTAAGGACTTTATGGCAAGTCGAATAAACAAGTAGAGTTAGAGAGAGATATTAGTACATTTATACGATTATTATGGGTGCCAGTGTCGATATGATGAATATGGGCATGCATGGGGTCTCCGACAAGTCTTTGGAAGAGTATAGCAATGGTAAATATTATGTTGGCATAATTTATGACGGCCTTCGGCTTGATAATTTCGCAGGTAGAGCTCATTATAATCCTAATGATGTCGAGGCTGATCTCCTTGAACATGAGTTATTTGCATAATTGCAAAAGATGGATGTATATATATGGCGTGTAATGGAAGTGCCATTTGTTCAAATGATGGAAAGCTTTAATTTTGGGGTGATGTGTATTTGATTTCTGATTCAAAGATAAAAATATGGTAGTAACCGATTTATAATGAAACAAGATTAGAATAATATTACTTCGGATGATGTATATGAAGCAATTCGAATTTTCGAATATACTTTGAAAAATATTCAAATGCAAAAAATAATTTTCTATGAAGTTAAAAGCATGCTTACGAAGAAGAATGCATTATATTTCAATTTAATTAAAGGAGAAATTATATGTGTAATGGTGAGTTGAAAAATAGATTTTCGGATTTTTTAAAAAGTTTATAAATGATAGACCAACAACAGAAGTGTAAACAAGTACAATGTGAAGAAGCGTTTAATAAAGAGTTTTGGGATTATACTTTTATTATAACTGCGCAAAAAATAGCTTATAAGATAAGTGATTCTTTTTACGGATATTTAATAAAGGAAGATAGTACTGGATATCATGTTGGGTGTACATTACCTAAGGCAGGTGATTTATTTGATAATGAATACGATCGATGTCAAGATGCTATTGCATTATATTCTGAAGTATACAAGAAAGCAATTTCCAAGTGTGAAAACAAAAAAGAAGACTTAAAAAAGGCATTATAAATTTTGAAATTCAAGGCACTAAATTCCAAGACAATAGCATAAAAGTAAGTGGAGATATTGATATTAATTTTAAAATGAAACATGTAAGATATTTTATAGATATTATTGATAATGGAAAATCAAAAATGGTAGAAGGGGGGCTTGGACTTGATATAATACCAGTAGGTGCCACATGTTTTCATATGAGGAAAGAATTAGGGCAGTCAATTTACTAATACACTATGATTTAAGTTATGCTGATGTTATACGTGAACTAGGATATCCTGCAAGGGGGTCATTACGTAATTGGTATAATGAGTATAAAGAATGTAATGATCTACATGCTAGACACAATCGTAAATACAAGTATACCATAGAAAAGAAGCAAGTAGCTGTTAGTTATTATCTTGAACATGGTAAATCTGTAGCACGTACAATTAGAAAACTTGGGTACCCTAGCCGCCCAGAACTTGATAAATGGATTTCTGAACTAGTTCCTGATCAAAAGAGGCATTGCCGTTCTGGAGGAGCTGTTGTACAATATTCACGAGAGCAAAAAGAACAAGCTGTCATTTCCTTATGTTCTAGAAGTAAATCGGCTAAAGATGTTGCTACTGAAATAGGTGTAACAAGAGAAGTCCTTTATAACTGGAAACGTCAGCTTCTGAGTGAAGGATGTGAATATCCCATGTCAAAGAAGACTAAATCATTAAATGATTCTAGAAATACTGAATTTGAAGTACAATCAAGCGCTTTACAAAAAGAGAAGGTGAGTTTAAAAAAACAGGTTGATGAACTTCAAAAAGAGGTATACCGTTTACAAATTGAGCGAGATATATTAGAAGCAGCTGCAGAAGTCATAAAAAAAGATCAGGGCATTAGTCTTAAAATACTTTCAAATCGTGAAAAGGCCATAGTGATTAATGCCCTGCGAAAAAAATACCAATTAAAGGATCTTCTTGAAATACTACATATGGCTAAAAGTAGTTATTGTTATCAAACGCTTGCCTTAAGTAAAGCAGATAAATATAAGGATTTAAGAGAAGAGGTAAAATCAGCATTTAGTGAGTCTTATCGCTGCTATGGATATCGTAGAATACACTCTGTTCTTAAAACAGCCGGTACTATTGTTTCTGAGAAAGTAATACTCAGAATTATGAAGGAAGAACAATTAATAGTACCTAATATCAAACGTAAAAATATACTCCTACCCTATGTGTTAGGATAGTTGTCGTAAGATAAAAACAATGTATAATAGACTTA
>CAZMBD010000137.1:726-4466 GCA_964564325.1 uncultured Clostridiaceae bacterium | reverse complement strand
GGGAAAAGGATGGCAATGGAAAGAATTGAATGGGGATAATTGGTATTATACAGAAAAGATAGCTGACCATTGGTATTATTATGAAGCTGGGTTCTAATGTGATATAATAATGTTATTACATTAACATAGGGTGATAAGTGTGGAATTAAAGAAACAATTAGAAGATAAAATCTTTGATATGGAAAAGGTTGCTATAGCTTTTGATATTGAACCTTTCGACATATATTTTTTAGGAGGAGCTGCTTGTATATTAGGGGAATATACTGAAAGGGCTACAAGGGATTTTGATTTTATAGATTTAAATTATCCTTCTAAACTAGGAAAGGTTTTTGTACAATTAAGGGATTTCGATATGTTAGAATATGAAAGTACTATAATATCACCTAAATATAAGGAAAGAGCTATAAAGCTAAACAAATTTAAATATTTAAATGTATATTTATTGTCCCCTGAAGATATAATTGTAAGCAAAATAATCAGGCTGGAACAAAAAGACATAGAGGATATAGATGAACTTATAGATATAGCTGATAAAGAATTAATAAATCAAATTATAGATGAGGTATTGTTGAGAGATGATTTATATGAATCTAAAAAAAATCAATTTATAAAAAGATTACCACAGTTTAGGGAGAGATACTATGTATAGAATAGTATGTGAAAGCTATGAAAACTATAAAAGTGATTTTTTACCCAATAATGCTGATGCCTATAGATATAAAATTACTAAACCCCTAGAATTAATATTAGACTTATCTTTATATAAGCAAGAAAAAAACAATAATACTATTAATTATCAGAAGTTGGAGCATTTTATATATTTACTAAAGAAGAATATTCATGAATATCCTAATTTCAAATCGTTTTTATGGAGCTTGGAATCAAGAGGTATTTATGGTAGGGATTATGGTGTACTAAGTGAAGAAGAATTTTCTGAATTACAAAAGATTGTAAATATGTTTTTGAAATTATCATATTGGGGATAAGATAAAATATTGAAATAAGAGCATTAGGTTTTATGTGATAAAACCTAATGCTTTAATTTTAAAAGTCTATATCAACTATTAAATACATCTTATTCATTTTGCGAGTTGAGTCGATACGGTGAACCCTATTATAAGTAGATAGATGTACAATAGAGGGTGGACACATAGGTCCACCCCTACGATATAGAATATATCACGGTATGCGTAGGGGCAGACCTATGTGTCTGCCCTCTAATGATAGAAAACATTATTTAAAAAATAAAAAAATGGTTAAATACCCCAATGCAAAAAAATCCAATTTAATATTAATAAATAAAATAAATTAATTAAGGAAAAATAAAATATGCAGCTGCATATTTTATTTTTTTTGAAGAAGGTGGGAAAAAGTGAAATATTTAATAGTTACCAATAATCCCTTAGTGAAAAAGGAGTTTGATAATTATTTATTTATTGAAGGTTCTTTTCTAGATGTATTAATTAAAGTTAGAGATTTGATCCATAAAGGTATGAAATTAGTTAGTCATCCTTTAGGTGCAAGTGTTAGAATGCTATTTTCACCTTATCGTTCTATAGTGGTAGGTGAAGGAGAGAATGAAATGAAGGATTTTTATGTAGAAATTATTGAAAATAGCATTGCCAACTATAGAAAGCACATGGATGTGAGAAGAGTAGACAAGGAAAATAGCGAGAGTTATGCATTAATAGACAAGGAACTTTTAGTTTCCGTGATAAAAGATCTAGAAACCAGTTTGATTAGCAAGTTTGTTTAAAATTACTTGGAGGTGATTTTATGAAATTAGAGCATAGAAGGATTCATATTAAGGATATCAAGTTTGGAGAAAAAACTTCCGTAAAAGATGGAGTACTAATAGTAAATAGGGAAGAATTAATAGAAATGCTTAAAGAAGATGATAAAATACAGGACGTAAAAGTTGATATTGCAAGACCGGGAGAAAGAGTAAGAATTATTCCCGTAAAAGACGTAATAGAGCCTAGGGTAAAAATTGAGGGAACTGGGAAAGGGTTTCCAGGAGCTTTTTCTAAAATGGAACAGGTTGGAGAAGGAAAAGTAAATATACTCTATGGTGCTGCTATAGTGACTGTTGGTGATATTGTAGGTTTTCAAGAAGGTGTAATCGACATGTGGGACGAGGGAGCCAAGTGGACACCGTTTTCTAAGACTTATAATTTGGTAATAGATATTACTCCAGTTGAAGGATTAGATCCCCATACCCATGAGGGAACTGTTAGGGTAGCAGGACTTAGGGCAGCAGAATATATAGGAGAGGCTGGTAGAGGAGTTGAACCAAACGAAATATTGACTTATGAAATGGATAGCATGGCTGAAGAGATTACCAAATACAAAGACTTACCAAAGGTTTTATATGTAGAGATGCTTATTTCTCAAGGTCTTCTTCATGACACCTATATCTATGGGGTAAATAGCCAGGTGATATTGCCAACTTTACTTCATCCAAATGAAGAACTTGATGGAGCTGTAGTCAGTGGTAATTGTGTTGCTGCTTGTGATAAGATTACCACTTATCAGCATCAAAACAACTCTGTTATTTTAGACTTATATGCCCAACATGGAAAGACATTAAATTTCATGGGAGTAATAATGACACCAGAACTTACCACTTTAGATGGAAAGTTCAGAACCTGTGATTATACGGCAAAAATATGTAAGATGCTTGGTGCAGATGGAGTCATAGTATCAGAAGAAGGCTATGGAAATCCAGACTCAGACTTACTAATGATTTGTAAGAGATTAGAAACAGTGGGAATAAAAACTGTTTTAATTACTGATGAATGTTCAGGTAGAGATGGAATGTCCCAACCACTAGCAGATACGGCCAAAGAGGCCATAGCTGTTGTATCTACAGGAAATGTGAGCCACGTAGTTACTCTGCCACCTGCTGACAAGGTAATCGGAAATGCTGAATCTATAGCAACTCTAGCAGGAGGATGGGCAGGAGCTTTACTTGAAGATGGAACATTAATGTGTGAATTAAATGCTGTAATAGGCTCTACTTCAGAGATTGGATATCACAATTGCACAGTAGAGTTGTATTAAATACTGGTGAAAGGAGGATGGAAAATGGCAGAAAAATATAAAGTATTGTATTATGTAAATCAATTTTTTGGTCAAATAGGAGGAGAAGAAAAAGCTGGTATAGAGCCAATGTTTAAGAGAGAAACTATAGGTCCAGCTTTAGGCTTTAATGATCTTATAAAAGATGAAGGAAAAGTAATTGGAACAATAATTTGTGGAGATAACTATTTTAATGAAAATAAAGAAAAAGCATTAGACTATATATTAAAAGTTATAAAAGAAAATAAACCAGATATTGTGGTTACTGGACCAGCTTTTAATGCTGGTAGATATGGGATGGCTTGTGGAGAGATTGCAAATGCAGTTACGGAACAATTAAATATCCCTGTAGTTACTGGAATGTATATTGAAAATCCTGGAGTTGATGTTTGTAAAGGCAAAGCTATAATTGCCAGTGTGTCTGATTCAGCTGCTGGTATGCGTAAAGCATTGCCCATTATGGCTAATATAGCAATGAAGATGGCAAGAAAAGAACCATTAGGCACTCCAGAGAAAGAAGGTTATATACCACAAGGAAGAAGACTTACAGTATTTGCAAGTAAGAGAGGTTCACAAAGAGCAGTTAAAATGCTATTGGCTAGATTAAATAATAAAGAATTTAAAACAGAATTGCCAATGCCTGTATTTGATCATGTAGA
>CAZMBD010000137.1:0-640 GCA_964564325.1 uncultured Clostridiaceae bacterium | reverse complement strand
GCAATCCAGACAGGATAGAATCAGCCAGTGCTCAAAAGTGGGGAAAATACGATATAAGCAGAAAAGATGACTTAGGGGCGGACTACTGCACTATCCATGGTGGTTATGATCCAGTATATGCAAATGAAAAACCTGATAGAGTAGCTCCACTAGATATATTAAGGCAGTATGAGAAGGATGGATATATAGGAAAGGTTTATGAATACTTCTATACTACAACAGGTACAGGGACATCTGTTGGAAATGCCATCAAGTTTGGAAAAGAAATTGGCAAGGAATTAAAAGAGGCTGGAGTAGACGGAGTTATATTAACATCTACTTGAGGTACCTGTACACGTTGCGGCGCAACAATGGTAAAAGAGATAGAAAGGTATGGTATTGCTATTGTCCATATGGCTACTATTACTACTATTTCTAAATCTGTAGGTGCAAATAGAATAGTGCCAACTATTGCAATTCCTCACCCAGTAGGAAACCCAGTTCTTCCACCTGATAAGGAATTAGAATTAAGACGAAAATTAGTTAAAAAGGCTTTAGATGCATTTAAGATTGAAGTTAATGAACCTACTGAATTTGAATAAAAACACTTAATTTTAAACCTGAACTTTCTTTAAAGAAGGTTCAGGAGTTTTATTAAAAT
>CAZMBD010000136.1:0-4484 GCA_964564325.1 uncultured Clostridiaceae bacterium | reverse complement strand
TTAACTAGAGGAATTTTGGATTAAAATATAGGGGAATATTCACTTGACAAATACATAAAATATTACCCTTCATAAATTATTCATCATTCAAAGTTAAAATATAACTTGATGTTCAAAATATACCTTAATCTATCATAATTTTATATAATCTACTATCATACTCTGATGAAAATATTGCCAAACCTCTTTTGATTTCTTTGTCTATAATGGTAAAATGGTATCCTTCACTATTCAATTCAGATATTTCTAATAGTTGTTCAATATTTTTTATAATATCTTTTGAAAGAATCTCTATTGCTCCAATTTCTGATGATTCCTCTGCCCAAAATAATAATTCTAATTCAGAAAAGTTGTTTAAAAAACTAATATTATCAATTATTATTTTTTTATAGTAATCCTTACTTTCAGGTCCTTTATAATGAATAGCATTTTCACACTCTTTTATATAATAATTATCAATTATTATACTTTCTTGAGTTTCATCCATGATATCCATAGTTTCGTATAACATATTTTTAATTCTTTCTGTGTCTTCAATCGATATAAATTTTTGACTATCCAAACCTAAACCATTGTTAACACGTTTGCATAAAAGATTTCTTTTGTTTTTTATTTTCAATTCCTGTATTTTTTTCTCTCTTAAGAATTTTCCCATCTATTTGAAACCTCCAAAAAATTCCGGAAAATGTCCCTCTCCTTGTTTGTACTTGCCTTTTAAAAAAGGATTTCCATCAGTTACAAAATGAAAATGTTTGCCTCTGCCAAATTTATAAGAATAGTGACCTACTATATATATTGACTTATTATCTACTATGAATTCAAATACGACTCTATGTTCTGTACTGCCATCATATACAAATTTATGTGTTTTATATTGAGAAGATTTTGATATTCCAGCTGCTTCTTTTGCTTCCCTAAAAGATTGCCTTCTTGTTGGCTGTTCTTCGTTACTATCTCCACACGCATTATGCACCAATACCCTACTACTACCAACAAAATACACATGATATTCATCTATCTCTAGATTATATACTTTTATTGGTTCTTCTAGATACTCTATTCTTATACCTTGGATAGGGGCTACTTCTCCTGTTTGTAGTACTAGTAAGTCTCCTATTTCCAGTTCCTTGGCATCTTTCCAACCTGCGTTCTTGGTATAGAATGGGTGGTATTCTGTTGCTTTTATTTGTTCTCCGTTTACTTCTATATATACTACTATCTCTTCTACTGTTTCAAATACTTGTTTTACTTCTCTTAGGACTATTTCTCCTGTTTCTATGTCTGTGGTATATACTTTGTCTCCTATCTTTATTTCTTCTATTGGCCTTTGACCTTCTTCTGTTGATACTAAGGTGTCTCCTGGGAAACATTGCATTGTTGCTACTATTAGTATTGATGTTACTAGTTCTATTGCTCTTGCTGCTACTAGGTCGTATTGTTCGTTTTCTAGGGCTTCTTGGATTCCTCCTATTTTGCTTATTATTCCACCTAGTCCCGCTAGTGCTCCTATTGCTTTTATCATTGGTTCAAACATTGTTAGTGCTTTTATTTTGCATATTTGTGCTGTTACTACTCCTGTTATTACTCCGCCTACTATTCCTTTTACTATGTCTTCTATGCTTTCTCCGTTTATTATATTGTTTGTTAGTGTTTTCCCTATGTTGTAGATGTTTGCTGCTAGGTGTATTCCTCTTAGGATTTTTCCTACATTTAGCATGGCTATATTGTTTAGTTCTGATTGTATGCTTTGTGATGTTTGCATTTCTATCAGTGTAAAGTAGCCTGTAGGATCACTGTTCATTATTGGGTTTGCGTGGGCGTATTGGTATTTGTGCAGACTCATTGGGTCGTAGATGTTCCCTTGGTATGGATCCATTGTTACGAATCTTCCTATGCTTGGATCCATGTATCTTGCTCTTAGGTAGTAGAAGCCTGTGTTTGGATCGTATTGCTCACCTTTGTACAGGAAGTCGTTTTCTGTTTCTCCTATTTGTTCTATTAGGTTTCCATATGCATCGTAGCTTAGAATAGAGATATTGTCTTTCTATATGTACATATAGAGGATAGACTGTCTATCCTCTATGCTGGATTAATTACATTAAATAGTCTATTTCTGTTATCGATAATACATCTCTTATCTAGGTTATCTTTTTCAAATACATCTTTAAAGTCTAAACTTAATCCTCATCCTCTTCTAATTGTTCCTCTAACTGCCATTCTACCAATTCTAAAAGAAAATCTCCAAAATCATCTGCAATTCTTTCTACAACAACAAATTCATCACCATTATATATTGCCATTATAACTGGAGGTTCTCCCTCGTCATTTAGTTGGCTATAATCTAAATATCCCATATATCCATCATCATAAAAGTATATGGGTAACCACTCTTTAGGTAGATTATAATCCTTTCTATCTGCAAGTGCTGTGGTAATAGAACCGATTCCTCCTGATCCCGAAAAATCTTCCCAGATACCATAAATCTCATTACCATAAAATGATAGGTATCCTAATCTTTTGTAAAATTCTCGAATTTGTCTTGAAAATTTAGTTCCAAATAATTCTTCTGCCTTAGAAACAACAGTTTCTGTCCTCCCACCACTATCATGATAATTTTTACAATCCTTCGCAAGCTCTAATGCTTTAACAAAATTTTCATAACTCATTTTTTACCTCCTATGAGTTTTATTGTTTTTTATAAATTAAATTTTATTTACCTTAATGTTCTTAATCTAGTTTTTCATACTCTAGTTAACATCACCAGAATTTTATTCAAACCCTTTAGCCCTCCATTTCCAATAAGAACGTCTCCATGCATTAAAAGTACTTCTAACTATTTTCGATGGCTCTTGACCTACATTGTCATGTAAATCCCTAGAGTATTTACGATGAAGATTCGCCAAAATTTCCATTAATGGCCCATCATCTATTTGATCTATATGATGAATATTTACCGAATTCCCGTCATACCCTTTAGGTGCAAGACCATCTTTCATCCTCTGTATGTTTGTTCTGCCCTCTTTATCAATTGCATTTGGATCAAATAAACCGTCATCTTGAATAACTTTTTTACCTTTATACTCTACTTCCTTACACTCATTATGCACCAATACCCTACTACTACCAACAAAGTACACATGATATCCATCTATTTCAAGATTATATACTTTTATTGGTTCTTCAAGTTGTCTATTCTTATACCTTGGACAGGAGCTACCTCTCCTGTTTGTAGTACTAGAAGGTCTCCTGTTTCCAGTTCCTTGGCATCTTTCCATCCTGCATTTTTTGTGTAGAACGGTATGTATAACTCAGGAAAAATAGCTTTTCCAAGTATTTTATTTGATTCATTGTTAGAGGTATATATACATCTTTTCTTATTAAACAATTTGATATAGGTTTTGTGCTTAAGATACGCTCTCTTTACGCCTTGTATCTGTATTTCATTTAAACTTCCTATAAAACTTCTATGATTTTACAAGAAAATTCTATAGTTCCATTTTCATAATCTCTCACTACATATCTTTGCTCTTGTTCCCAACCTGAATTTAATTTGTCTTCAATTTCAAAACCCATAATCTGATTATATCCCCCTCCGATGTTTTTTAATTTTAAGAAATTTACTTCATTAAATTGTATCCATACTTTGCTTAAAGATTTGTCACTTAATTCTATTACGAATAGTATCTTCATATTTGATACTTCTTCCCCAAAGTCGTTTAGTTCTATATGGTATTCAATTCCTTCTAAATATTTAATATCATTCCAATTAAATTCTGGATTTATACTAAACAATTTGTTTATTCCTTTTATGTTTTTATATATTCTATCTCCACCAATCATAACGTGTCTCCTTTCCCTTTATAGGACAAAATCCAGAGCCAAAAATATACTCATGCAGATGAGGTGTTGAATGATCACTAAATCCATGGTTATTATAGTCAACTCTCCACTTTTGTCTTCCAAACTCATCATATATTACTATTGATATTTCAAGCGCTCCTTTACGTTCCTTTATATGTGTTATCTTTAAGTTAGGTGTATTGAACTCAGGAGCATCCTGTTTCCAATATGCACCGTATCTAGTAGCTTCTTCTGGAGACATTGAATCCCTAAAACTACTATCCCCACTTCCGCCACACTCATTATGCACCAATACCCTACTACTACCAACAAAATACACATGATATTCATCTATCTCTAGATTATATACTTTTATTGGTTCTTCTAGATACTCTATTCTTATACCTTGGATAGGGGCTACTTCTCCTGTTTGTAGTACTAGTAAGTCTCCTATTTCCAGTTCCTTGGCATCTTTCCAACCTGCGTTCTTGGTATAGAATGGGTGGTATTCTGTTGCTTTTATTTGTTCTCCGTTTACTTCTATATATACTAATATCTCTGCTACTGTTTCAAATACTTGTTTTACTTCTGTTTATGTTAATCTAAAAGTAGGCCACCATTTCAATTGAAAACTGGTCCACCTT
>CAZMBD010000135.1:0-4606 GCA_964564325.1 uncultured Clostridiaceae bacterium | reverse complement strand
GTCCTAGCTATTATTTCATTTTGTAGCCCTTCATTTAGATCATTGAAATAATCACTATATCCTGCAACTCTTACAATTAAATCCTTGTGCTCTTCTGGATTTAATTGTGCTTCTCTTAGTAAGTTAGCAGATACTACATTAAATTGAATATGATGTCCTCCTAATCTAAAATAGGTTCTAACTAAATGCATAAGATTTTTAATTCCCATTTCATTTTCTAATAAATCAGGTGTAAACTTTTGATTTAATAAAGTTCCACCAGTTCTAGAGTGATCCATCTTAGAGGCAGATTTAATTACTGCTGTTGGTCCTAATCTATCAGTGCCTTGTACTGGAGATATTCCTTCGGATTGTGGCTCGTAGGCTTTCCTTCCATCAGCCGTAGCCCCTGTTACTGAACCAAAGTAAACATGGCATGTAGTAGGTAACATATTAATTCTATAATTCCCACCTTTTACAGTTGGTCTACCATTTATTGCATTATAAAATATCTCAAAAAATTGTCTCATTATATCATCTGCATAATCATCATCATTTCCATATCTAGGAGTTTTGTTTAATAATAATTGTCTAGTTCTCTCTTCTCCCTCAAAATTCTTTTCAAGTACATTTAATAATTCATCCATGGTTAAATTCTTTTCATCAAATACATGATATTTTATAGAAGATAAACTATCAGTTAAAGTACCTGTACCTACTCCTTGAATATATAGACTATTGTATCTTGCCCCTCCTGCATTATAATCCTTAGCATTTTTAATACAATCATCTACTATTATTGACAAAAATGGTGCAGGCATATATTTTGCATAAATTCTTTCAATAGTATTGTTTCCTACAATTTTTATATCTACAAAATGATTAACTTGTTTTTCATAGGCTTCCATTAGTTCTTCAAAGCTTTCAAATTCTCTTGGATCTCCAGTTTTAAGACCTATGGTTTTCCCTGTCAATGGATCCATTCCATTATTAAGTGTTATTTCTAGTATTTTAACTAAATTCAAATAACCTGTTAGAACATAAGATTCTTTTCCAAAAGCTCCAGTTTCTACACAACCACTAGTACCACCACATCGAGCATCTTCAATGGATTTGCCTGCCCTTAACATTTCCTCTATTATAGTCTCCGTATTAAATATAGAAGGCTGCCCCCATCCATCTTTAATTACATCTACTGCTACTCTTAGAAATTTATCTGGATTCTTTTGACTTAATTGAATACTAGCACTTGGTTGAACCAATTTCATCTCTTTAATTACTTCTAATATTATATAACTTACATCATTAACACCATCACTGCCATCAGCTTTAACTCCACCACTAGAGATTTGTGCAAAGTCAGTATAGGTTCCACTTTCATTTAATGTAACCCCTACCTTTGGTGGTGCTGGATGATTATTAAATTTAATCCAGAAAAGTTGTAAATATTCCTTAGCCTGTTCACGAGTTAGAGTACCATCTTCTAAACCTTTTTTATAGAAAGGATATAGATGTTGATCTAATCTACCAGGACTAAATGCGTCCCAAGTATTTAATTCAGTAATAACTGATAAATGTACAAACCAATACATTTGTAAAGCTTCTCTAAAATTCCTTGGTTTATTTGCTGGTACATGATTACATACTTCTACAATTTCTAATAGTTCATCTTTTCTTATTGGATCCTTTTCTAATTCAGCTAGTCTTTTTGCTTCTTCTGCATGACGTTTTCCAAAAACAATTATTGCATCACAGGCAATAGACATAGCTTTAAGCTGTTCATGTTTATCATAAGCATCTAAATCATTTAGAAAATCTATTTTTTCTATTTCTTCTTCTATTTCTTTTTTAAAGTCTAAAAATCCTTTATTGAATATTTTGTTATCTCCAGCAGTATGCCCTGGTGCCCTTTGTTCCATAAATTCAGTAAATATTCCTGCATCATAACAATCCTTCCATTCATCTGTCATACTATTAAACAATAAATCTCTCATAGATTTACCTTGCCAATAAGGTATTATTTCTTCCTTTTGAATTCTTCTAGCTTCATCATCCACCTTAAAAAATACCTTTTCCCTTTTATCCATTGTGTCAAAGTCTTCCATGGTATGACAACATAATTCAGGATAATTTGGTGTAGCCTTTGGCTCTGGTCCCCTTTCCCCTACTATAAGCTCTCCATCATTTATACATATAGTTTTCCTTTCACATAATTCTTTGAAAGTTAAGGCTCTAAGTACTGGTATAGAAACCTTCCCTTGATATTTTTTATAGGCATCAGTTACAATCTGAGCTCTTTCCAAAGAAATTCTTGGAACAGCTTTCAAGCTTATTTGTCTTAATCTTCTAACCCTTTCATTCATAAATAACCCTCCCTTTTGTAATCATAGCATTGAGTGTAAAATCTATATTAAATTCATATTTAATCTAAAAAGATTTATAATTTATTTTCTAAGCCTAAATAAAATTATATTTAATACTTCATTCCACAATTCAAATCCATTGTTATCATTTATTAAATTTAAAGCTAGTTGATTCAATCCACCTGGTGTCATCTCTTCTGCTAAATTATTTAGTTCTTTGTAATCCATACTTCCAATTTGGTACATTAAAGCCTTAAAAAATGCAATTGTATAATTAGTGGCTTCCTCTTGCGATAATCCATGTTTTTCTCCCCACATTATAATCTCTAATAATAATTTATAATAAGAACTCATAAGTCCTGTAATAGCAGCTAAAACTTCTACCTTTTCAATTTCATCCACCTGTATTATTTCACCTAGTGGACTGAAAAGCTTTGCCACATCCTCATTCTTAGGATATATTACAATAGGACCAATTCTTTTGAATATAAATGGCAAAGGAATCATATGAACTAAAGTTCGTGTACTTCCTATCCAACTTTCTATCTCCGGAAGCTTTATATTTGACATTAAATTTATCACCCTGTGATCCGTTCTAAAGGACAAAGATTTAATAACTTCCTCTCCCAATTCAGGGACTATAGAAAGAACCACCCACTCAGATTTATCTAATACTTCCTGATTAGAATTAGACACTTGAACATTAGAAAATTTATCTGCTAACTGAGTTGCTTTTTTCTCATTTCGTGGAGACAAGTATATATTATGATTTATATCTTCATCTGTACAAAATCCTGTTACAATAGCAGAGGCTATAGTACCTGTTCCAATAAACCCTATTCTAGTTCCCACGTCTAACCTCCTATTTGAACATCTTTCCCAGTACCTTTAAGTATTTGAAGGGCAAAATCCATTTTCTCATCACTAGGTTCTTCTACACCTGCCATCTTGTAATTTATTCCTAATCTCTTATATTTTTCTTCTCCAATTTTATGATAAGGTAATAAGTTTATTCCTTTTATATTAGGTAAAGTTTTTATAAAATCTCTAAATGCATTCAAATCTTTTTCACTATCATTTACACCAGATATTATAGGTATTCTAATAATAATTTCTTTTCCCAAATCATGTAAATAACGTAAATTATCTAATATAATATCATTAGTTATACCCGTATACTTTTCATGTTCATTAGGGTCCATATGTTTTAAATCATATAAAAATAAATCCGTATACTTACTTACCTCTTCTATGGTCTTTTTAGATGCAAATCCACTGGTATCTACTGTAGTATGAATACCACATTTTCTCATCTCTTTTAATAATGTAATTAGAAAATCTGGCTGCATTAAGGGCTCTCCTCCAGAAAAAGTAACACCTCCTTCAGATTCTTCAAAGAAATCTCTATCCTTCAATACCTCTTTAACTACTTCTTCTACTGACATAATTTTTCCAGACATCTCCCTAGCCCCTGGATAACATACATGAGTACAATTTCCACAGTTTATGCATTTCCCTTTATCTGTAACTACCATACCATTTACTTCTCTAATAGCTCCTTGTTCGCAGACCTCTATACAAGCCATACAACCTATACATCTATTAGGAAATATCATCAATTGTTCTTCTAGACTTTGACTTTCTGGATTGTGACACCACCAACAGCTCAGTGGACACCCCATCATAAAAACTGTATTTCTAATACCTGGTCCATCATGTATTGAATATTTTTGTATATTAAAAATCTTGCCCTCCATGCTATCACCTCTAATTTTATATATGCAATTTATATACCAACCCTTCCATAAAAACAAATGTTGAATTTTAGCCAATTTTCTTAACATTTTAAAACAAAAATTAAGCCTAAGTACTAATACTAATACTATAGGCTTAATTTTACTTATTAAAGTCTCATTTTTAGGACATTCTACATTACAGCTAAGTTTCTTATCCAAAAATTTAACATAAGATTAAGTTTTATTCTAAATTTTTAATATAAAGTACAAGCTACAAAATGTCCATTTGTTATTTCTTTTAATTGAATATCTCCATTTGTACATTCTTCTGTTGCATGAGGGCATCTAGGTGCAAATCTACAACCTGGTTCTGGATTTATTGGACTTGTTACTTCTCCCAAGTGTAGATTTTCCACAACCCGATTCCCCTACCACACCTAATGTTTGTCCTCGCTCAATGGTTAAATTTATATTGTGAACCTCCCATCACTGAAGTGACGGGCTTCTAGCATCACTACTAGAGTTTCC
>CAZMBD010000134.1:0-4607 GCA_964564325.1 uncultured Clostridiaceae bacterium | reverse complement strand
ATGGAGAAGGAAGTAGAGAGATAAACTCTACTTCCAAAAGTCTGTAGTAAACCCACTAACTATATTAACTTCAAAAGGTGCACTCTTACCATAACAAATTCCGTCTTTTACAAGAAATGCTTCTACATAATGACGCCCCGTATAAGAAGTCGATTCTTTTCTAATTCTTTTACCTTCTTCCAGTTCTGATTCGTAAAAATCCCCTCTTAAGCAATTTGCATTTATAGCTTCTTTACCAGTATTTGTAACTTGCCAATAGATATCATATCTTTTTAAATTATTAGCCTTAACTTCAAATTTAAGATTACCATTTTTATTTAAACCTGCACCACTTTTAATGGTTTTATATCTAAATCCTTTATACTTATATCTAGCAATTATCCTAACTTCTTCCCGATTAATAAACGGCCATTTTATTTTTTCATGATGCCCGATGTCTTCCATCCGTACAACAGGAAAATGATCTTCTTTTTGCTTATATAGACTTTTTTTCAAATAAGAGATACGATCTATATCTTTGTAATGTTGATTTTCTACATTCAAATCTACTTGTAGTTGAAAAATCCATTTTTGAAACTCTTCAAAATATAAATCATCCCTATCCCATTTGCCTGATAAAATTTCATCTTTATTAACTGGGTTATAAATACAAGGCTTTCCATCTTTATAGTCAATTCCTTTTTTAATATTTAATGCTATATATGTCATTACATCCAATAAATTATCATGTAAAATACTCGCATCCCTATATTGTTTAGTTGCTAAAGTAGTAATAATAACTGAGCTAGGTTTATATTCTAATTTTTCTTCAAACATAACTTCAGCATGACGCTTAAATATTTGAACTATTCTTTGCAAAGGAGTCCTAACCTTATAGTCTGGAATATCTTCTACCTTTGCATAAAATCGTTTTGCTTCCAAGAGCTTATACGATTGAAATTTTGAGTTTTCCATAAACCAATTGGAATAACCTTTTGGATTGCTAATTTCCCAGTCATTACTAACATTAAAATATTGAGGATTATTCTTATCTGTAATAGCTATAAAACCATCATCTATATCATACATAGGTACAGATGGGAGTATGTCAATATGGAAATTATCTTCATCAACATAATTTATTGTCCAGCATCTTTTTGACTCTTTTGCAGGATTAGACATATTATTGCTTTTAACATATCCCTTAATTACTTGGCCTAAATCATACTTTAGCCTAAATTGCGACTGGGTAGAACGGCGTAGTTTAGTAAAATTACATACAATGTCAATATCATAGGATCCTTCATCAGTTAATGGTTTTACGGCTGTACCCAGCTTAAAAGAACCCTGTAAGTAGATATCAGGATTTGAAGCAGACATATTAGAATCTTTAATATAACTAGATATGGACTTATACCTCTTTTCAGCCTTTTCATAATTAGCATCTGAAACATCTATATCCTCTAGCAATTTTTTTAAATCATCTTGTATAGTAATTTTTTTCAAACACGCCCTCCTTATAAAATATATTTTGCAGTCATTGCAATTTTTCTTGATTTAAAATCTGTAAGAATACATTCTTTTTCAATATCATCTTTCCCTACTAATGTAATATCTTCTTGTTGAATTATTTTGCTCAGAAGATCTTCTGGTATATCCAATTCAAATATGTCAAATATTTTAATCTCATCTACCTTAAAATGTTTCGAATAAGTTATTGGTTCTTTTACTTGCTTAATGAACTCTATTTTTGTTGTGCTTAATAGCTGTTTATTAAACTCATCATTTATCCCTATCTCTTCGATAAATTCCCTGTTTACTGAAACCTCTCGATTCTCTTTAGAGTCGAACCAATCTATAAAGTTTAAAATATACTTTCCTTTTGTTCTAACTCTCAAATCATTATCTTCATAAAAAGAAGGTTCCTGTTCATCAGTAATTTCTAGACTTTCCTTAATGTTTTTAAAAGAATCAAAATATTTGTATACTCCTCCAACTGGTTGATATTGTGCTATCCTGTTCCCTTTAATAAGTACATACTTTTCCTTAAACTTTATTCTAAAGAGATAAGCACAACTAATCCTTATCTCTTTATTTCTTTTTATAATTGTCTGAATAAATAATTTAGCTCTTTTTCGATTTTCATATACCCTGCCAGCTATAAAAGAAATAACTGCAACAATTAAGCTAATAATAATTTCATCCCATATATTTTTTAAAAATTCTATATTTATTTCCTCCTAGTCCTATATTCTGAATATCCTATAAATTACCAATTTTTTTATCTATTGTTGGCATAATATTTAACAAGCTTTGATAACTATCAACATCATGGTAAACCACATCCTCTGTAGAAATTTGATTAAACAGTTTTTTCGCACAAGAAATCTTTGCCTTTTCAATTGGTCTTAATTGCATACTTTCCATCGTTCCTTTTGTTTCTGCAATAAAGAATATATGTTTCACTGTCCCAGCCTTAAATGCAATTGCCCAGTCAGGACTATAGTTCCCGACTGGTGTTGGAATGGAAAAGCCTCGAGGAAGTTTAGCATATACTGCAACCTCTTCAGCTCCATCTAAATCTTCTGCAAATCTTCTTTCAACTGATTTCTCAGCTATACCATCTGTAAACACATAAGGTTGAATATGTTTTTTCGCAATAAAGGCTTTATCCAATGTACTGTGCTTTTCAGCAGTAAATATTGAAATATCATATTTACCGCCAAGCTCGTCATAGGATACATGCTCTACAATCATAGTTGCTTTCTGCTCTTTAATAATTCTTGATACTTTACTAATAAACTCTTCAGGATTATTTTGATACATTGCAAATTTATCTGGTCTAATCCCCTTAAGGATTTCAACTACAGTTTTACGAGTTAGTATAGTAGCTTCTGAAATTTTCCCAACTAAATCATACTTTATTTGACTGGTTTCAAAATTTTCTAAAGTAACAGTTTGTGATTTTGCAGATTCGAAAGACTCTCCTCCTTTTACAGAATCAGCTGTTAAATTTTCCTTTTGTTCAGAGCGAGATATTGTATATTGGAGTTTCGATACATATAAATCTTCATCTATTGCTTTAATAGCCTTACTAATCAACTCTTCACTATCAAATGAGACTGTATAAGCATACTTATGGTTAATATATGACCACAATGTTTGAAATTCTTTTTTATAGAAATTCTCATTAAAATCATTATCTAGTATCTTTGTTTCATTACCATCATCAATCATATCATCTAGAATGGAGTCATTAAATACACTTTGAATAAGCTTATGAACACCTTCTTGAATCGGAACGAGTCCATCAGGTAAATCTGCTAAATTATTATTTTCTAAATCTACGTGGTATTGGTCTGTAACTGCATCATTTCCGTCCAAAGAGATATAGTCGTTCTTCACTAAATATTGGTAAATCATACTTGCCTCTTGAACAGTTATCTTATGAACATTACCATCTAAAAGAACATTTTTGCCTTCAAAGTAATCGATAGATGCTTTCTTTGGGCGATCATATAGATTTTCTTTAATTTCTTTCTGCAAATCAGTTAAAAAGTCTTTATAGCTTTCACTAGCAATAACCGTAAGTTTATTAATTTTATGAACCTGTGATGAACCTAATCTTTCCTGATCCATCCTATCTCCATCATTATTAACACAAATTCTAAGTCCTCGTCCTACTTCCTGACGCTTCATGGTTGTAGAGGTTCCATGTTTTAATGTGCAAATTTGAAAAACATTCGGATTATCCCAGCCTTCTCTCAAAGCAGAGTGTGAAAAAATAAATCTTGTAGGTTCTTCAAAACTAAGCAATCTTTCCTTGTTTTTTAGAATTAAATCATAGGCTGAGATATCATCTGAAATATCTGTTCCTCTCTTAGTTGTACTATTTATTGAACGACCTTTTTTATCTATTGAGAAATATCCTTTATGAGTGTCATCAACAGCAATAGCTTTTAGATACTTTTGATATGGTGTGTCAAATAATTTAATATTTTCATTTAATATATCTATATATTCTCTTTCAAAAATTTCCCCATACTCCCCAAGAAGTTCTTCACCTTCTTCATCATATTGACGATATTTGGATACTTCATCAATAAAGAATAAAGATAAAGTTTTTATGCCTTTATTAAATAATTCTTCCTCCTTTTCAAAATGTGATTTAATAGTTTCTCTTATTTGAATACGTCTCATATCCTTTTCTGAAACGTCTCCAACAACATCACCTTTACGAATAGTTTCTCCATTAACAAAACTTACAGTTCCTTCTATAGGATTTATTTCTGAAATTCTATAGCCCTTATATTGCTCCATATCATTGGAAATTTCGTACAAGTTATCATCTACTGACAAAATTCTAGATTCTCTATTAATAGATTTTTTATAGGCTATCTCAAATTCAAGTTTTACTTTTGGAGCTTCTTTTGGAGATAAAATAATATTCTCTAAATATAAATATCGATCTGTCCCTCTAAAGTTTTTAACTTGAAATCCTTTAACTTCTATCTTTTTAACTAACTTTTGATTATATGCATCCACAGCGTCTAAGGCATATACCAGATTGTGCTTTTTAGCATGAGTAGCTGAATAATTCAGGACAAAAAGAGGATTGAAGTTTTTTA
>CAZMBD010000133.1:0-4620 GCA_964564325.1 uncultured Clostridiaceae bacterium | reverse complement strand
CTCCACCTTCAATTATGCCAATTAAATTATTATTCTTAGGGTTTATAGTTAAATTATCTTTATAGGGAAGTACTCCTATATTTTTAAAATCCGTATGTGTTTTATTCTTCACATCATATATTCCTATGCCTATTCCATCTGCACTTAATGAACCTGAAGCAGGTTTCTCCATAATATAAATATATTTTCCATCTTCAGTTATATCCCATATAATTGGATCATAGCCTATCATCTCATCTGTAGATTCTTTGCCTTTTATTATGGTATTTGTAGTAAATTTGCCACCTTTTCCTAGGTCTATTTCTACGATACCAGTATTATAGCCATATTCATCGCTACTAATTGTCCATTTAGATATTCTATTGCTATAAATAGTTCCAGTTTTAGAAACCTTGAAATTTTCATAATAGTAATTATCTATAAACATTTGCTTCTTTGGAAATTTATCTTTAGGCTTTAGATTGTAAATAGTAAAACCTGGTTCCTCTGTAGAATAAATTAAGGTATCATTATCTATCCAATCATAAGATACTACTTTTTCCGCTAATTTATCTGAATTTTCATTTTCAAAATCAAATACATATAAATCGCCATTATAAGTATAGGCAATATAATCTCCAGGTCTTGAAATAATAGGATAGCTAAATTCTCTTTCTTCATATCTTTCATGAATTTTAATCTCTTCTCCATTATTTAAATATGTGAAATACAATCCATCATCTTTTGCATATACTACAAAAGAATTATTTCCTTCCATGGCCTTAGCTGGCATTATACTACAAGCTATAGTAAATCCCGATAATAATATTAAATATAAGGCAAATAGAGAAACAATAAATTTAGATCTAGAATTCTTTTTAAAAAGCAGCATATTTTCAAGTCTAGATTTTAATTCCTCACCACTTGAACTCATGGCAGTAGTTAAAGTATACCTTCTATCATTGGAATTATCTATTAATTTTAAAATAGTCTCCCCATAATATTTTCTATCTCCTATTTCCATTTCATTTACTACTTTTTCATCAATGGAACATTCACAGTAATTATCCATATCCCTTAATAATAGATAAACTATTGGATTAAACCAATGAATTATATTTACAATAAATCCAAGGAATTTTATTATAATATCTTTTCTTTTATAATGATTTAATTCATGTAAAAAAATCATTTTAAGAGTCTTTCGATCTTCATCTGTATCTGGAATTAGTATCATAGGATTAAGTATTCCTATTAACATAGGTGAGCCAATATATTGGTAGGTTCTTAAGCTTATATTATTACTTATATTTAATTCATATTTACATTGGGTGAATAGTTTTAGGACTTCCGTATCTTCTACCTCTGTGCTACTTTCTAAAATAGCAGATTTAAACTTTATATAGGGCATAATTTTTAATAAAAATAAAGCAATCATTCCAATTAGCCAAGTATATAGTATGACATCTCTATGAAAGTTAATGTTGAAATCTTTTTTAGCATATTGAGCTGTTTTGCTATCCTTAGCCATATTGGGTTCTTGATGTTTTATTTCGTTGTTTTGGACATCTTCTTTAGTTGCCTGTAATATATCTTGTGTGTTTGATATATGGTTTAAATCTCCTGCATTATCTACCACTTCAGAGCTATGGACTTCTTCAATTTCCACCTGTGATCTTCTAGGTATTATACCATCAGAAATCCTTGGAAATTTTATAAAACTTCCTATTGGTAATATAAAAAACAGCAAAATTATAATGGATACTTTATAATGCCAAGATGAACTAAAATTCTTTTTAGTTAAGGGTTTTATAAGTAAAAATATAAAAAACAGGATGCTTCCAATAATCGACATACTAAATGCAGTTTTTAAAATTTCCATATTACACCCTCCTAATCCAGTCTTGCAATTCCTTTATATCTTCTTCATCTATTTTTTTATTATTATACAATGATGCAATTAAAGATTTTACACTGCCACCGTACATTTCCTCTAGAAAATCATCTGCCTGATAGGACTTATATTCATCTTTACTTATAGTAGGAGAATAATAATTAATTCTACCTTCCTTTCTTACCTTTAATACATTTTTATCTACTAATCTACTGGCCAAGGTAAGTATAGTAGTATGTTTCCACTTATCTTCACCTAATTTTTCAATTATATCTGCTGTAGTAACTTCACCCTCTGTTTCCCAAATAATTTCCATTATCTCATGTTCTGCATCTGATATTTTTACTATATCCATAAAATCACTCCTTACATTCTACATTATGTAGTATTAACCTAATTTTACATCATGTAGAATATGAAGTCAAGAGTTTTTGAAATAAAAATAGAATCATTCTAAATTTTTATTTTAGAATAATTCTATACATTAGTTGAAATCTTTTTATAATTTAGGCAATGGTATTTGAAGTAATTTTAAAAAGTCTTTTTGAGATTCTATTTCCATTTCTACGATAAAATCTATAAAAGGTATGTCATCTTTATGTGCTTTTTCAAGAAGTGAAATATATTCATTTCGTAAAATTGGGGGAATAATCACTGGTAGGAATCCATCCTGAATTAATGCTATATTCATTAAAAGCCTAGCTACTCTTCCATTACCATCTTTGAAGGGATGAATAAAAACAAATTTTTTATGGAGGATAGCTGCAAATTCTACTGGATGATACTTGCTTCTATCTAATTTTATCCACTGACATAGATCATCCATTTCACTTTGAATATTATCCACCTTAGTAACTGGATAATTAGAACCAGAAATAAAAACGGGAATATCACGATATTTTCCTGCAAAATTTCTATCTATATTTTGATAAAATAATTTATGCAAACAAAGAATATTTTCCTCTGTAATTTCCATTTTCTCAAGTAATGTAAACATATATTCATAAGCTTCTGCATGGCCTACAGCCTCAAATACATCCCTAAGAGGTTTGCCCCCAATAGTCAAACCATCTTCTATTAAAATTTTAGTTTCACTTTCAGTTAAGGAATTTCCCTCTAAGGCATTAGATGTCCAGGTTAAGCCTATACGGTAAAAATCTTTTACTTCTTTAAGCATTTCCTCCTCAAAGGGTCTTAATTCCTTAATAGTATCCTGATAAAGGTCTAGTTTTTCAATCTGTTCCATGGTTTCACTTCCTTTTTTAGTATTTTGAATTCCTACTAAAATATATCATCCAAATCAATCTCTAAATCCTTCGCTCTCCTAATACCTTTTAATTAAATTATATCATATAACACTTTACAACACTTTGATATAGAAAAAGTTTTAGTCTACAATAAAAACATAAAAAAGTTTTTATTAGATATAATATAAATGATTCAAATTATAATTTCTGTGCAAACACGTAGGTCTGCCCCTAAATTGTGAATATTCTATATCATAGAGGTGGCAGTATCCTTAATTTAACCTTTTTGTTGTAGAGGCTGATCTATGTGTCAATCAATTTACCAATGGCACATAATCCTACTTATGAACATATTAAATATAAATTATATCTGCCCTCCCATATAATCCTTACGCATTTTAACGAATCCACCTAATATCATTGCAATTCCAATTACCATAATAGGAATTGCCAATATATCTGGAATCCTCACAATAAACCTATCTACTAATGAATAGATTACATATATAAGATTTCCAATGACCACCAATGTATTTGTTTTCATTTTTTTACTAATACCTCCTTAAAAACATATTACTTTATCAATAATAGAAAACCATAAACTTCCCACATGACTTTTTATTATTACATTTTCCGATTAAAATATTTATGTGCAATAAAAAAAGCTAAAATTTGAATATACAATGCTCCTATAGAAATGAAAGCCAAAATTTTGTAATCGAGCCAAACCAATAAAAATGCCATAATCACAAAAAGAAATGATGCTACTTTACCTGCAATACTATAAGCTGCCATTGATACTTGAATATTTCTTTCATCCTTTAATTTTATTTCCTCTTCTTTTAATTTTTCAGCCGAAATCTTTCTATAATGAATTAACTTGCCAATTCCAATAACAGTAAATGCTCCACCTAAACCAGAAAACATACCCATGAGCATATGCATATTATGTGCATCTTCTGGAAAATGCTTAGAAGATACAATACCAAATATTAATGTTACAATACCAATGACAATCATTGTACCCCAATATCTGTTGCTTTTACCTGATTTACATAGCATTATTTTCCCTCCTCCTCATAAATAAAAATATCTTCAATAGACATATTAAAATATCGGGCAATTTTAAAGGCTAAAATAATAGATGGATTGTATCGCCCATTTTCTAATGAACTTACCGTTTGCCTTGAAACCTCTAAAGCCTTGGCAAGGTCTTCCTGTGTAATTCCTTTTTGTTTTCTGATTTCTTCTAATTTATTTTCCACAAAACAATACACTCCTTTTCCAAGTTTGTAAACTTTGCTTTACACTATTAGTATATGAGAAATTAAAAATAATGTCAAGCATACTTTCCATATTTATTAAAAATAAAAGCAGACTATTTTAAGTCTGCTAATTAATCCTCCTAAGAAACATAATATTGAGCCTGAGCATTCCATAACTCATAATACTTACCTTGAGTCTCTTCCAGTAACTCCTCATGACTTCCCCTTTGAATTA
>CAZMBD010000132.1:0-4748 GCA_964564325.1 uncultured Clostridiaceae bacterium | reverse complement strand
CCTTAGACTGATATTATTTAATTATATTATATCTTACATCAATCTAAAGAACAAGCGTTTTGGCAAAGTGTTTAAATTATTTTAAACCTTTGCCAATTCATCCCATGACTGAAGTCGCGGGGGTTCTTGGCAAATTCATAAATTAGACCTATAAACAAAAATACAATGGGGATGTACTCTGAAGTAGGTATAAGTTTAGCAATTATTCCCGCTAAAATAATTATGATAAACCCTCCCCATGTAACAAGAGCAGCCCATGAACCAAAAAGTTTTCTAGTAGCTTTGATATACAACAATTCTCTAAAACAATCTTCCTCATATCCCTCACTAGTAAAGGATACCCAAAGGCCCCTAATTATAATACAAATCCAAAATATTAAATAAAAGTAAGAAAGTGAATCCCCTGCCATTATGTTTTTAACTTGATAGATAATAACTGCTCCACCTACTAGGATCGTAACAATCAATGTTTCCCAGCTATATACTTTCATGATAAACACCCTTCCGCATTGTTTTTCGGGCAGACACATTGGTCTGCCCCTACATATTTAAAAATATTCTGTAGTATTTTTATCTTTTGATTTCATTAATTAACCCTTCAGGATTCAATATTTTATATTCATCATTGCTATCATCTAAATGAATCTTAGTAGCAGTTTTATTTATTGCAGCATTAAACTCCTCAGGTGTAATATTAGGATTTACTTGGCAGCATAAAGCATAAAGTCCAGCAGTATATGGCACTGCCCAGCTCATACCTCCTGAATAGTAAAACACATATTTATTCTCACCTGTAGGACTAGCTACACATCTAGAATCCATAGGTACCAATATTTCTTCTTTAATCATATTATATTCAGTATCTCTCCAAAAATATCCCTTTGTATAAGAACTCAAATCATTTGGATCTCCCAAGGGATCCCGTCCAGTACCCATTAAACTATTCCCCACAGCAATAGTATATATTCCCTCATTAGAAGCCCTATTTATAGCTTCTTGAACCAAATCCCCGTTTTTCATTTCTGGACCATCTATTCCTAATGAAATTGAAATTACACGTATTTTTTTATCCGTAGGTAGTGTTTTATTAATTTCTATTATCCTATCAATAGATTTTGCGATCCAATACAAGTCCCAATCAAATCCATCTTTCTTAAATACTCCATGGGTTTCAGCTATATAGTATAAATCTGCTTTAGGAGCAACACCTACATTTTTGCCAACTGCAATAGATGCCACTGCAGGCCCATGCATTTCAGCAAAATCTGAATTAATATGAATTTCCTCATATAATTTAATCTGATCCTTATATTCTACATGATTTACTAGAAGAGATTGATCTATTATAGCAATGCCTACCCCCTGTCCAGTAATACCTTCTTCATGGAGTTTTCTTATTCCTAAACCTGGGTCCATTCCATATTCTTTGATTTTTTCAATATCATATTCTTTAGGTACACTGCGTGGCCACTTTGTATCATCATCAAAATCGGCAATTAATAAATAATCTAATTCATTTGAAAGATCAATACTAGATATATCTTTGCTTCGTAAATCATGAACAAATCCAGTTTCATCTTCTTTTGGTAATTCTTCAAGTGGGACATCATAATACCTTGTGAAATCATTTGGTTCTGGAGTTCTTACAATAGCCATGGTTTCTTCAGGAGAAAGAATTGTAGTATATTTATCTTCATATTCTATTACCCTATAGCCTTCAGAAGTGGTATATTCATTGGCTATCTTTTCATAGGTATTGTCTGCATTAATTTCATTATCTTCTTCATCATTTGTATTTTCAACTTCACTTGTTGTTGGTGATTCATTTTCCTTGCCTTTATTGCTAGGGGTGGAACTACAGGCTGTAAGCAAAAGCATTAAGGATAAGATTATTGCTAATTTTTTCATTAGATTACCTCCTATTTGATAAACTGTGTTGATTTTATTATATCAGAATATTTAACCAACTTATTAAAATTAATTAAAAAATAAGCACTAACATACAATAAGTTAGTATGTTAGTGCCCAGCACCAATATTTAAACCCTATATTGACATTTCTAAATATTCTGATACAGTAGAATGAATCGGGGGGATTAATATGTGGATAAAAGAAATTATATCTTTATTAGTATTTAGGGTATTTTTGACATTATCTTATCTCATTTACTAAAAATCAAACCACAACTATTTTCACCACTTTATGGAGTAACTAGAAAATGGAGAGGTAAACGAATTTACAAATGGATAGCCTTTGTAATTATAATAATACCCTTTGCTGTAATTAGCGTTTATCTAGATTTTAACTATATACTTGATGGAATTATAGTTGGGTTCATTCTCACCATATGTGATATAGCTTTTAGATAACCATTCATATTATATTTACCCCAATTACACTAAAAGCCCCTATGACTTAATCATAAGAGCCTTTAAAAAGCTATTCCATATAAAATTTTATTTTCCCCGATGCTTTAGTGAATTGTACTTCTAAAAGCACCTTTTCTCCTTTATATTGACTTAAATCTATTAACTCACTATAATTTGGATTATCCTTTGAATTTACCTTTTTAATAATTTCACCATCTCTATATAGTGTGGCCTCCACATATCCATCTTCTATATCCCAATTAGCATTCAATACTGTTTTCTTGTCTATTTTAAAATTATGGGACCATCCTCCATTTTTATATTTAAAACTATCTGTCCATTTATCACCATATTTATTGCTTACAGACATAATTGAAAGCGGTATCTGAATCTCTTTCCCTCCTACAACCTTAATAGTAAATATAGTGACAAGGACTATAGCTATTATTAAAAACACAATGCCTATACCTAACAAAATATTATTATGTCCTTTGTCATCTTTCTTATTATAATCGTCTATTGTCATTTCTTTTCCACATTTTCCACAGTATGATAATTTGTCTGATTGGGTGAAATTACAATTTCCACAGGTGATAGTTTTTTCGTCTCTTATTATTAGTATATATAGTAAAAAAGCTAAAGATCCTGAAAAAAACATTATCAATACCATCCATAAATATGGATTTAGTCCTCTAGATTTTGCATCCTTATAAACCCATGCTGCTATGAAAATTTTAGATAATATTAGTGGTATTAGAGCTATGGCTATTACAGCTATATTTTTCATATTAACACATCCTCTCTATTATTGATAAAGACATATACAGACAATGAAAAGTTTAATAAAAATAATCCAAATCCAATTGTACATATCTTTACAAATATATCTGTTACAAAAACTATGCCAATTAGTATAATGCCTAAACTTTGCAGTATCGAAGCTATAAAAAATATTAGGTTTATTATATTAAATTTACCTTCATCCCTACAGGTGAGAAGTTCCCTATTTATATGTTCTGGTGATGTATAGATTTTATTTAATTCTTCTTTTAGATATTTATCAAAAGCATCCCTATCTTCCATAGCCATCTCCTCCCAATTCTTCTTTTAATATTTTTCTTCCAGCATTTAATCTGCTTTTTACTGTTCCCTCTGGAATATTTAAATAATATGCAATATCTTTTATAGATAGTTCCTCCATATAAAACATAAGTATTACCGCCCTTTGTTTTTCACTTAATTTATTAATTGCCCTATCTATATTGATTCTTTCTTCATCTTGAATTATTTTAGATTCAATATCCTCCCTAGTATCTTCTATAAAATTTAAATCATAGCGAAATATAGGGGCTATTTCCCTACGTCTAAGTATTTTTCTAAATCTATTCTTATTTATAGAAACAGCAAGGGAATATATATAGGCCCTTGGGTTTCTATCAAAGTCTATTTTATCTTTTAGTTCTAGGGCCTTCACCATAGTGTCCTGATACAAATCCTCAGCTTCAAATTTGTTGCATGTAAGTCTAAGGCAAAATGTCCAAAGACTGTCTCCCAAACTAGTGATCAGTTCCTCCATCCCCTTACTACCTCCTTAACTATATATCTTCATAAGTTTAAAAAAGGTTCATTTAAAATTAAAAAATAAGCACTGACATACAATAAGTTAGTATGTTAGTGCCCGGCACCAATATTTACCAATATTTATCCTACGCCGTCTTTTTCTCTCCCACACTTCTAAACCTATACTTAGGAACTTTCCCTATTAAAAGCCACCTATATTCCAGCATCCCAATTAAAAGCACAAATAAAAAAGTAATTACAATACCTAAACCACATACTAATACTAAAGAGGATAATCTACTATATCCTATATGATTTGGAAAATGTCCTCTTAAATTTCTTAGTATCTCCCCCAATATTAATGGGTGAGAAAAATATACCCCAAAGGAATAGGTTCCAAAATTCTTTAATGCATCATATTTTCCTACCATTTTTCTAGTTAGCCATATGAGAACTGGCATAGTAAATATGGCATATATCATAGTATGTGGTCTAATGGAACCAAATTTAGAATATAAATCCCTATTGCCATTGCTTAGAATAATATAATAAACATGTCCCACATAGAGAAGCATGGAAATTATATATCCAACAAATATTTTTTTTATATTATTTTCAATAAAATCCACCACTTTTTCATAATGGATGCCTATTAAACCTCCTGCTATAAAATAAAAAGACCAACTGAATAAAGATTTCCAATGATAACGATTAAACATTCTTATTATCCCTGTTGCCTTAGGATTTTTAAAATAATAGCTATATATAAGTATGCTGCCTTGAAATATAAAAAAGAAAATAAACACTTTAAAAGGACTT
>CAZMBD010000131.1:0-4825 GCA_964564325.1 uncultured Clostridiaceae bacterium | reverse complement strand
TTAGATAAGTATAATGTAGTAGTACTTTCATTGATTAAAAAAGTGTATTTTTTAAATATTTCCATTAAACCAATACCTAAATAATCATTTTTTATTAATATACCATCTTCAATATTCATTGTTTTAACTTCTCTACTATCATTTAAATAAACATTACCTTTTAAAGCGTTGCCATATACATCAACTTCATCATATATTAAATCAATAGGTAAAACAACTAAACTATCCTTATATTCAGTTATAAAAGCTAACCCCTTAATTTGTAATAATTTTTCTAACTCTACATAGTCAATACTTTCAGGTAAACCCTCATATAAAAACATAGTTAAAGTCTTATTTAAAAAACTTCTTATTAAATTATTAATATTATTTAATTTATCATTAGGTTTATAAAGTGCCAACCCATTCATATAATCATAAAATAATCTCTTTTCTTCTTTAGTTAACATATTTATGACCCCCTTCTACATTCTATTAAATAATTATTGATTGTATCACCGACTTCATTATCTTGATAATAAACTTTATCATGGACAAAAAACTCTTTTATTTTTTGTTCCAATTTATTACGATGTTTTAATATATTTCTATTATAATTCATTTTTGAATTATATTCCAGTGTATAAATTAAATCTTTATCAGGATTTTTTATTTCTGTAGTTTTTCGGTGTATATAAGTAAATAAATTATTATCAACTAATATTATATTACATTGGAATAATTGTTTTTCGTGTTCAATAAAATAAGTGAATAATATATTTTTAGGTTTATATTTTACTGGTAAATGAGGGTAAATATCTAATTCCCAAGCTCCTGTTTTAATCATTTCTAATTTAGGATTGTTAAAAGCAAAATAGAAGTTATTAGTTTTCGACTTCCCCATACTTCTACAGTATTCAACAGCAACCTTTAATTTACTATTACCATATCTATAAACATCAATTGTTCCCTGTTCTTGCTTGTGAATATCTTTTAAACCCATTTCATTAAAATAAGGACAATATTTATTAACTGTATTACCTAACATAAATATTTTAACATTTGTTCTATCTCTTACTATCGTTGAAATAGTATTCATAAATAATATAAATTCATCAGGTAAATAAACCTGTCTAGTTATAAATTCATCAAACATTATGGTAGTAATATTTGGATAACTAATACTTTTATTGTGTTCTGTATCTGATAAACTAAAAGGATAGGCTATAACTTCATTATCACTATAAATAGCTTTTCCCATTTCATTATAATTACAAGGATAAAATTTACCTGCCCAATAGTGAATACCCTCATATTTACCCTTTGATAATTTTTTTATTTCACCATTTTTAATTAAACTAGAAAATATTTCACTAGCCCTATTCCCTCTTATATCAGTTTGCCACCTTCTAACAATTGCAAACTGTTCTCCTGTTTTGAAATATCTTTCAACACCATATTTTAAGCAAGCATAAGTTTTACCGTTTGACCTTTCACCAATAATAATATTATAGGTACTATCAGTTTTTAAAATATTCCTTAAATTATAATATTTACCCATTTTTGATAACCCCCTTAAATAAGTAACCCTCTTGTAACAATTTATAAAATTTCATATAAAACTCTGATATACTTAAAGTATAATCAGCTTTTTCTAAATGAATACTTGATAAACTAACTTCAATATTTTTATTCCCTAAATAATCAGTAACTTCATAAGTTTTTTCACTATCAATATAAGTATGAGTATTTTTTCCCGTTCTGTCAGCAGGTATATATAAATTATCGTTAAACATTTCAAATACTTTGGCGTTATCATAATTACACTTTTCCCTCATATATTCTATACCGTTTCTTTTTGATAAACCTGCTACAGTTAAATATAACTCTCCATCTTCTTCATAAAGGTATCTTTTAGCACCTAAAGTTTTAAACCTTGTATATTTACCTTCAAAGTCCCATACACCACATAATTTTGTATCGCCTTTCTTATTTTTAGGATATAAAAGTTTTTCATTTAAATTATAATACTTTAAAGTTAATTTTTGTTTTTCCGCTATCCACTTATCATATTTATTAAAAAAGTCTTTATGTTTTTCATAGTTTAAAAACTTTATGCTATCGGTATCACTATAAATATAATCATCCTTTAATTCAAATATTCCCAGCCATAAATTCCGTCTAGCATAAGCAGTAACCCATACACCCCATGGATAGAATAAGAATCTTGACCTTTTATTATTATATTTTTCAATTTCTTCTTCTTTATTAACCTCTTCAATATCCCAATCATCAATATATATAATATTATCCCTTACAATATCTGTAACCATCATACCATAAATTGAATTCAACATACCTTTACTTAAAAGGTATTCAACTTCTTTTCCTTCAACACCTTTTAACTCTGTTTTTTTCTGATATAATTCTAATACGCTTTCAATTATAGGTTTAGGTAAATAACCCTTTGGATAGCAAATTAAATCATGAATAACCATATTATCATATTCATAACATTTTTTAATTAACCATAAATCAACATCAGTAATTACAGTAGTAATATAATCAGCGTTATATATTCTCCCATTATTTATAAGTTTTTCTCCTTTAATTTTACATTTACTTTCTGATAAATAGCTATCATGATGAAATTTATTTTTAAGTCCAACAAAACTAATTCCGATTAAACAACAGAAATTATCTAAATAATAATCATATCCTTTCTTTAGTATTTCTTCCCTTGTAGGTTTGAACCCCTTACCCATAGGAAATTTTTCGGATAACATTACAGAAGGATAAGAACTAGTAAAATCCATAGAATAAACATCTTTTAATACTTTATTAGTATAAAAAGCATTAGCATGAGTAAAACCACCCATAAAAGCCCATTTTAATTTTAAATATTCTTCTAATTCTAATGTTAATCGTTCAATTATTTCTCTATAATTTCTCATTTTCCCCTTACTTGACTTATATTTACTTTTACCTTTAGTATAATAACACTTATTCTTTACATATTCCCTTACCCTTCCTGTATTAGTTAAAGGTATTTTAGTTATATCCCCATAAATTTCTATTTGTTCATTAATATAATAAAGAATAATTAAAATATCATTTTCTAAATACTTTAATTCATCTTCTGTTATAGATGTTTTTATATGTCTTACTAAATGATAATCTAAATCACCAACTAATTTTTTTATTGAATGTTTATTTAAGTTTTTAGCAGTATTTTCCAAATTATAACCGCTTAAAATATAACTATCCCTAAATTCAATCCCTAATGAACATAAAGCCTTAATAGGTTTGCGTTCCTCAACTGAAAAAATATTTAACCAATTAAAATGTTTTCTCATGAATTGAAATTCAAAACCTAAATTATGAACATAACAAACTAACCGCCTATTTTCATGTAAATTTAATTCATTAGATAATTCATTTAAGAATGTCTTAAATTCTTCCCATGTTCTACCATAATATAATACTTCACCATTAGAACCTAACCCAAATCCCCATAAATACATATAAGCGAATTTTTCATTATTTACATAGGTTGAAGTAGTTTCTATATCAAATGAACACTCAATATTTAAATATTCAATAGATTTTTTAGTGTGATAATCATATTTTCTTATAGTAGTATATTCTATATCTTCATACATTCCACCACCTACTATCTATTCAAATAAATCATCTAACCATTTATCTAATGTTCTATCCATTTCACTATAACCAGCACTTTCGACTATTTTTTCAGTCATTTCTAATACATCTTCTTCAGTTAATTCTAATTCATGTCCAACTTCTTCTACATAGTCGCTTACAACCTCCCATATTTTTTGGTAACCAATAGCAACTCCTATTTCTTTTGTATTATATAAATATTCCTTTATTTTAGCTGTAGTTTCAAAGAATGTATCTAATTTTCTCTGTAAATCTGTAAAATCATCAAATTTTTTAATTCCTACTTCTTTAGCAACATTTTTAAAATATTGTTTTGCACCTCTAACCGTTGAAGTTTGTTTCTTTAAAAAATCATTCATTCTTGCTATTTCTTGTTTTACTTCCTCCATACTTTTCCCTTTTACACTAAATTTCTGTCCACCATCTTCAACCCATTTTTTATAAGCAGGCGAATTTATTAAGTTTTGCTGTTCTAATCTTCTCAATCGTTTATTTGTCATAGATACTAACCGTCTAGCTTCTTCCCTTAACTTCCTTTCTTCTTCTGAAAACGGTGACCTTCCTTTTATAGTAGTTTTTACTTCCATTTAAATAACCCCCTTTACAATTCATTAAAAAATAAATTATTTTTAAAATATTCTCTTTGTTCTTCATTACCTAAACTATAGTAAATATTGATATATTTTAAATTATTACTCCTTCCATTTTCAAAACTTGATAAAGTGCTTAATTTTATCCCTGTAATTTCAGTCACTTCCTGTAAAGTTAATTTTAATATATTCATTCTAAACAATTTGCAAAATTCGTTTACACTATTAACATTAATCTTCATTACATCACCCCCTTAATAGAATAAGTAAAGGAATAAATCCTTTACTTATCCTTGTTTTTTACTTTATACTATAAAATTTACACTACAAAATTCACACTATAAAATTTCTTATCAGGATATTTATCAGGTAATGAATACGTGTATATCTCAATAAAAACTTCACCATTATTTATTTGTTCAACACTTTCTTCATCTTCTCTTATTTCTTTAACAGTTTCAACCATATGAGAAGGTAATGAAATATTAAACCCTTCTGATTTTGCAAAACACCCTTCCCCATATACACTTTTATAAGTGTATAAACCAGTTATTAAATATCTTCTTTCCTTT
>CAZMBD010000130.1:0-4918 GCA_964564325.1 uncultured Clostridiaceae bacterium | reverse complement strand
AATTTTGCAATAATTAAATATTTGAGGTATGTGCCAGATTCTTGTATGCGACCAGTGAATATTGCCTTCCAAATAGACCAGTCGTGCCTACTTTTGGACCACCCTGGGCCTCATAGTAGACCAGTCAGTGCCTTTAAATAGACCACTTGTATAGATCTCCTGTATAATTAGATTGCATGCTTAGCATGACTAAATTATACAGGAGGTTTTTTTATGATTCAGTATCGAAGGATATTGGAGCTTCACCTAAAGCAAACATCTCAAAGAACCATTAGCTCAAGTGTCGGGCATTCAAGGCAAACTGTTTCAGATGTAATTAACATTGATAAAACAGCCACTGTAAAATATCTTACCATATGCTAAACCCATAGTTAGAGGAATAGCACCAATAGTTCCTTGCACTGCTTACAACAATTATACCCAATTACTCTAAACAATGCATGAAATATACTTGCTTAAAGTTCCTGAAATCCTTGATTTTAAAGCATTTATTGCACCCTGTCACTATTATGACACGTTCCCCCGTTGTATGCCAGATGTAACCTCCTGCATCTGGGTTTCCAGTTTTCTTATAATTAGTTGATATCGCTATCCTACTTAATATCTTTTCTGTTGCTGCTATTTTATAGGGCCTCATAACAAGAAGTAAATTTTCACTAGTAAAGATACAATACTTAGTTCAGTATATTTAAAATAGTATGCTTGGCAAAGAAGATTTTGGTAAAGTCAAGTAGGCCCAAAATAATCTTATTATTGGAATTTTCCCAAATACCGGTAAATTTAAATCCATTGAATGTCTTTTTACTTTTCTTCATATATACTTCAAAAACTCTAGCTCTGTATACTTCTACACTAATTGTTGCAGCAAAAGTTATAACTATAAATAATATAATTGCAATCTTTTTGTCATAAAAATACCTCCAAGTGGATAATTTAATTCTAATTAATTAAACTATCTACTTTGGAGGCATTATACCAAAGAACTCTTCCTTCTTCTTTTAATGTGGTTTGGCTACATAAAAGAGCTTATCTCTAATTGATCAAAAGAATCATAATGCTTTCTACACTATTAAGATTCCTTAAAATAATTTATTTCTAGCATATAATCTAACTATTCCTGAAATTCAGGTGGATAAATATCCTCATATTTACTTACTATTCTTAAAGCCTCTTCTCGACTACTTGTATTGAAGACTATACAATAGCCTTGATGAGTACTCCATGCACTTATATTATCTTTATTCTCTCCTGCTAATCGTATTACAGGATTACGCTTAAAGGGACTGTAATGAAAATGCCCTAATGAACCATGACTATAAATCACCCGCCCTTCGTTATTAAAACCAGCCTCTCGTCTATACGATACAACTGCACCACCATTTTTATGAAAATAAAGTCTATCCATCTCCCAAGATGTAATCTTATATTCCGGAATAGTTATTTGTCCTTCAAAGGTGTCATCTGTAAATATATTAAACTTATATTTACCATTCATATTAATTGTCTTTGTTTCTAGATATGACTCATCATCTATTTTTATTTCTATAGCTTCATACTCCCTATTGATTTTAAAAGGAATGTTGTAGAATAAAATAAATCCAATAGATATAGTCCAAAATGTAACTTTTATTAGTTTCTTATATTTCATCTTTCCCACCTTTTTTAATATAATCATCTGACTAGAATATCATAAATAGTCCCATATAAATCAAGTTGCTCACTATGGGTAAAGTATCCTATTTTATTTTCGTATAGGTCGATAATTCTTCTATATAATGTTGAATTCCCATAAAATCCAGGACTTGATAAGGTCCTATATGGACCACTTAATATAGGATTTTCATAATTATAAGTTCCACCTGGTCTTTTAGAAACTGGATACTTTATATCTAAATCCGTTTTTATTCTCGCTTGTTCAGTATGACCCCAAATATAATATGCATGACCAGAAATTCTATTTTGATTATCACTAATCAAAATAGTTCTCAAATATACATCTCCATTAACCCTAGCTTTCACATATCCCCTAGATTCACCATAAGTTACGTTTATTGGATTTCTGCGTATCCCAGAAAAATTTGATATTATTCCGAAACTTGTATTAATGGTTTCAAGATACCCAGTTGCAAAAACATCAACAGCCGTCTTAACTGTTGCTCCAAATAATTTTGACCAACTAACAGAATTTGAAACACCATTCTCAACAAAGTTAGTTTCTATTCCTACTGATGATTCTAAAAAAAGAAATTTGTATCCATTGTAAGAACCTAGGTATTCACACTGGGATTCCCAATACTTAGGATCATCCATGTTACCACGGTTTATAGCATTTTCCTGATTAACAAAAAAGTTAATATATTTTACATCTACTCCATCATCTATCATTTCTTGAGTCCGCAACAATGTCTCTGAAAATAAAGGATTTATATATACATCTTCCCTTTTTTGTCTTGATAATTCTTCAATTCTGTAATCAGAGTTTACAATGCTTAATAGGTTATTCTTTGTGTTGTATGAATTTATAATAGAATTATTGGTATGATTTTCATCTATTATATTAGATATTATTTCCTTGTTTACCTCACTATTTTGTTTGTTTAAAGTTGTAATATAAATTGGGATATTTTTTAAATCTACAGATAACTCCCTAGCAGGTTTTAATTCCCTAATATTTATTTGCTGATAATTTTTATCAGCAAAAGCTCCACTGCCAAAAGATAGTATCATAACAAATACCATTACTAAACTAATTACTTTTTTCATAGTTTTTAACTCCCCTTTATTTTATTGTTTTAATAACCCTTAGTCAATACTGATTTTATCTAGTTCTCTACACAATATTTTGTCGATGATTTCTAATTACTTGCTTTATGACAGATTTCACTTCTAGTCTCTAATAGTTCTTATACTATCTCCATCTAAATCACCACCTTTCCAATACCTGATATTTAGTATCTTTGTTCACTGCTTATAATGGTCTTTGATTCTTTATCACCATTATGTATAGCAGTTACTTTTGTAACAACTCTGTACTTATATCCCTTTGCCACCTCTGTAGTTTCATATATTCTTATCCGATGTGAATTGTCTGAATCTGAGAAGGAAGTAACCTTTGTCCATCTTCCATTTTTATATTGTTGTAATTCAGCATTTATACTCACCTTGTCTGTAACCCCTTTATAGCCATCAATTGATGCTGATATTGTAGCTTTACCTTTTGAATCTATAATCAGATTTGCAGATGCTCTTGCTATATAGTTCATGTATGGAACTATTATAGGTGTATTGCCAATTGGTTTTGTTGGTGGTGGAACATATCCTTCTGCAAAGCTAGTTGTTGCAATTTGCAATAATATTACTGCCCCTAATCCTACCTTAGTTAGTTTTTTCTTAATCATAAAAAGACCCCTTTCATTTGTTCTTACTATATCAACGAATGAAAAGAGTCTTTTGTGACACTTAATTTAAAATTATTTTTTTATTTATTATTTATTATGCTTTCAACCATCTTTAATAGCTCATTTTTATCATATTCTGAAATGATGGTATAAATATAATTACTATCATTCCAATAAATTTGATTAACATTTTTATTAGTAAAATAAATAATTTTCTGCTCTCCTATTAAAAGTTCTTCTATATCTATCCCTTCTGTATCAGTTATAATTGAATTTGCTGTAATTTTAGCTTGCTCAAACATTATTTCAATACCATTATCATTCTGCCAATAGATAAATTGTTCATAAGAGTTAATTTCATGCTCTATAATTTTAAAATTATCTGGAATATAAGTTGGATTTACTGGTATTAATTTTCCATCATCTATATTTTGTTTATCCTTAAAAATTATTGATGTGAATTCTTCCCATACTTCTATGACTACTTCAAAAAATTTAACCCTGTATGCTTCTACACTCATTATTGTAGTAAAAGTTATAGATATAACTATTAAAAATATAATTGCAACTTTTCTACTATATTTTATAAAGGATTTTGTAAAAGGAGTTCTTCTTTCTTGTCTTATAAGTCTTTTCATCTTTCTTTCAAACCTTTTAGAAAATTTATGGGATAAATCATCTTCCTTAGGTAGGCTTTCCAGTATTATATTTTCTACATTTTCCATATGATCATATAAGAAATCATCATCAATTATATATTTATTCATAGGATTTCTCTGCCTCCTTGGCTAAAATTTCTGCCAACTTCTTTTTACCTCTTGATATCCTTTGACGAACATTTTCCTCAGATATTTTTAAAATACTTGAAATTTCTTTATTAGTATATCCTTGAGAATATTTTAGTCTTAAGACAGTCGAATAATTTATGGGAAGTTTTATAATAGCCTCTTCTACATCATTTATTATTAGATTACTTTCATTCTTTATATCTCTTATGTAAAATTCTACTTGATCAAAAGAGATAGTCTTTTCACGTTTCCGCTTTCTATAAAAATCAATCGTAATATTCTCTACTATTATAACGATAAAACCTTTAGTTTTGTGACAGTCGATTTTATCTATCTTGTCTAAGTTATCAATAATTCTTATAAATGCTTGGTGAACAACATCTTCTGATAGATATTCATCTCTTAGTACCCTATTAGCAACAAAAAACATTGTTTGTTTATATTTTTTATAAATTTGTTCAAATTTGCTTTTATTTTCTTCTGTTTCAATCATAGATAAATATATAAGCATACTAATACCTCTTCCTAAAACAATATTTGGATGTCAAAGTGATTATATTTCTAAATATATCGAATATTTGAAATTTTCTTCTTCCTTCTCATGCACTGCTTACAACAATTATATACTAATTATTCTAAGCAATGCATGAATTATTTTTCATAAAAGTTCCTGAAACCCTTGATACTAAAGCATTTATGCACCCTGTCACTATTATGACACGTTCCCCAGTT
>CAZMBD010000129.1:0-4939 GCA_964564325.1 uncultured Clostridiaceae bacterium | reverse complement strand
CTTACTGAAAAAACCTTCCTATATCTAACCACTTTTTACCACACAGTTAAAATTTGGGTTTACTTTCCAGACTTGCAATGTTAATATATGGATATGCAGGTTATCGAATTTTATAATGTAGAAGGGGGTATATAGTTATGTTTAATAACCTAGAACCTTTAGAGGTAACTGGAGCAAGAAATTTGTGGGTTGGTGAAAATTCTCATTTTGGAGTAAATATTACATTTGAAAAGAATAAAATATTACTATTTTCATCATACTCTAATCGAAGAGTTATTTCATTGCCGCACTATTTTTTAATACAAACAGTTGTTAAAGAAGTAGATGCAAATTCTTCTTCTATAACAATATATATTTTAAATAAAGAAATAACCTACATAATGGATAAAGTACAAGCATTAAAAGTAAAACATTATTATGAGTTGTATAATGATGAATTAAAAGAAATTATAAATACAAAGCAAGCAAAAGTTGAAAAAAATGCTAACGAAATTTATGAATTAACTTCAAATATTACTGAAAACTTTATTCTCTTACTTGAAGGTAGTCCTCTATTGATATATAATAACTTTGTTAAATTGCATTGGAATAATTCTTTTATAAAATATCAGGAATACGAATTAATGGAAGATGTTGATGTAGATTCAGAGCAAACACTTTTAAATGAACTGGCAAATATACTAGTCGAAGATTATTCAATTGATGAAAACTATAAAAGTGAAGTTGCTTGGGAATTAGTTAAAAGATCAGCCAATGAGTTTTATTCTAACCAATGGGAAAGTAATTATGGTTACTATATTGATAATGAATTGCCACAGTGTTCTAATAATAGTAATTCTGAAGAGATATTAGATTATTATTTTGAAGAAATTATATTATGTAATGAAATAAGTACAGATGGTGCTATGATATATTCTCTCTTGTCATATCATTGTTTGTATAAAGGATATTTTGATGTAAGTTATTTTCCTGCAGCATATAGATATGTAGTAAATGCAATGATAAATATATCTGAAAAAATTAAGAAAAATAATTATAGGAACAAGCTAAAAGGAAACATAAAGGTAACAGAGTATCGTTACTCTATCAATGATGTAGATATAATGGATGGCAATGAATTTGAACACTTTGTATATGAAATGTTTTCTAAAATGGGATATTTAGCAGAGTTAACTAAGCAAACTGGTGACCAAGGGATAGACGTAATAGCAAAAAGAAATAATATTAAAATTGGTATTCAAGCAAAATGCTATTCAACTAATGTTGGGAATTCAGCCATACAAGAGGCAGTGGCAGGTAAAAATTTCTACAATTGCGATAAGGTTATTGTAGTAACTAATAGTTATTTTACAAACTCTGCTATTGACTTAGCACAAGCAAATGATGTTATTCTTTGGGATAGAAGTGTTTTGAAAGAAAAAATTCTTGAATTATATTAACAATCAATAACTACATAATTACCTAATAACAACCAAAACTAAAGGTATCAGCCAAAAACTGATGCCTTTTTTATTATGTAAACCTTCCTATTATAGATCACTCTCTCACGACCATTTATAGCCACTATCAAATCACAACCAAAGACTAACACCTAAATCATATTAAAACGTCTATACAAGCTTAATTAAGGTTGAAACAGTATTGGTTTTTATAGAAAGGAGCAAGTAAATAATATCTAATGATGTTAGCATTTATGCATATATAAATTGATAATATTTGGTAACTACACTAATTGACAATAATTAACTAGATTAATATAATATTTTGTATAACTATATTAAAGGGGACACACAAATGAAGTTAAGTAAAGCAGAAAGATTATTATTATATAATCAATATAATATTTTAAAGTCAATTAAAGACAATAGCTTCATGACTGAAACATATAACAACTATCAAGAAATATTATTAAAGGGACATATGAGTACATGGTTGAAACATGGAAAAGTATGCAGGGAGCTAGACTTTTAGATAGAAGGATGGAAGTATTGACCTTTGGGCAGATGAAAGAGATTATAGAAAGTGGATATTAGTCTGAATATGAAGTGTGTGCATCCTATTTTATAGGGTGCTTTTATAATTAGAAAAAATTAGCTGAAATGAGTAACGTTTTATATTATATATGGATAACTTGGATGTTTAAGTAATAAAAAGGTTCAGATAGAGCAGCAGAAGAAAAATATTATAAGAATAAAGCAATTAGTTTTTGTGGCTTTAGTTAGTTGTTTTAAAGTGTTTTGGACTTAGACTATCACCGATTATCACAAGATATATAAAACACTCTCAAACTAAAAATCTAAGGGTAATATAGGGTTAGGATAGTATAGATATAACTATTTACTCATCCCCCGTATGTTTACATATTACCGAACATGTGCTTGGGAGATAATGCCCCTATCTACTCTATTCACATGTCACAGCAAATTTAAACTAAGTGGTGTTAAAGTGGTTAAAATAGAAGATTTAACGATAAATTACAAACCATTATTAGGTTTAATATATATCTAAAAGATATCGGAAGGGCATTCGGTAGAATCTTATTTGTAAAAGATTTCTTATTAATAAAATAACAGGTATTAATAATTCAATTATGATAAACCATTATCTAATGTTGACAATCGGTCAATGAATCGAACAATAGAAATATTAATACATTTTGTGTTGTTCATTTATAGAATTCATATGTAAATAGAATCAAATCCACAATTTGTTGATATTTTTGATTAGATATCTATATGTGGTATAATTATTTTCATAAAGTTTTAAAATAGAATGATATGAGAGACCATCTGCTTCCTATGGTTTTGAATTATTCTGAGACAAAAAAGAATTTTGATAACAAATAAGATTAAGAAAGAGGGGGTTGTATGCAAGAACTTATTATTTCTATTATTATTCCAATTTTAACTGCATTAATTTCATATTTGGGAGCAATTTATCAATCTCGTAAAGAATTGCAGCAATTAAGAGAATCTCATAATTATGAGATAAACAAAATAAGAGAAACATCTAAAAATGAGATTGAAAAAATAAATATTGAAATGGATAAGCAAGCTGAGTTATATGAAAAAAAAGCTCAAACAGATATAGTAGGCGACTTAATGACAAATTTATTAAAAGGAGACACTAAGCAAATAGAAAACCTTGAAAAAGTGTTAAAAATAGTAGATACCGAGCAATTTAATAAATTCAATAATTCTACTAAGCAAAAATAATTGAAAAATAAAAATGCTTTTAAAATGAATGCTTTGTATTCTAACTAGTTTAGTAATGGTAGACTATATTGTATACATACGCAAGTAGGTATAGATAGAGGTGGTGAAATTTAATTGGCAAATAATAATTCAAAAGAAAAAGAGTATTTCAATACTCTAGAATCTAAAATCAAAGAAAAACTATATGTAGGATTAGAACTAAAAAACTATAGAGAACTTTGTAGATTACTTGATGAACCTATAAAAAACGGTAGTAATAGTAAAGAAGCACAGTTTAGATATTGGAAATGTTTTTTTGATTACGAAATAAATAATAATAAATTTATAATAACTAGGATTTATGATGAGCCTAAAGAAAAAGTTGATGGTAGAGGTAAAAGCGAAGGCAGCAGAAGTAACAACTCTAAATATATAGAACATATTGAAAATTTACTGTTAGATTTATTAACTAAAAATAATAACAAAATCATTTGCACTAGAAACCGACTGTTGGAGCCTTTAGGTTTTGTGAACGAAAAATATAATTATAAAGATAATAAGGACATTGAGAAATCATTACATAAAAAATATGGTAAATTTAATGTCGATGCTTTTTATAAAAGAACATCTAATATAACTAAAAACATTCTGGAAAGTGCACTGGATAGCATGCAAAATCGAGATATTATACAGTACAGAAAAAGGATAAAATACCATAAGAATAATGATGTAGGATTAGCCACAGAATCAGAAGAAGAAATATATAATCGTATTAAACAAAAGGTAATGATTGATATGGGTACTGAAGAAGGTAAACCAGATAAGTATGAAAACGAATGGAAAATTCATCTTTATAGTCAACAAGAGAAATTTTATAAAAAAGTTAATAGAAAAGCACATGATGAACTTGGTTGGACTAAAACTTATATATGTTATGAAATAATTTACTTACATGATGGAAAACCAACCTTAACTACAGAACAGCTTCAAGAAGAAAGAAAAATATTAAATTCAAAGGTAGTTAAAAGTATTGATACTAATGCAACAACCCAATATTTTAATCAACTAGACAAATATGATAAAGATACTAATGAGTTTTTGGAAAAATATTTTAGAGAAGAAGAAGTTAAGGATTTGAAAATTTTCAATCCTCCAGATGACTACATTGAAAAGCAAGAATTATTATGTAGAGAGTTAATAATAATTAATATATTAGAAACTGAATAATGAGAAAAATTATATTTAGTAAAGTTGCCGTTTTCAAAACCTTAATATAGTACTATATATAATATATTATATGTTTGAAAACGGCAACTTATAGAATGATAAAATTAATTTCTGTGACACGCGTTAGCGTGGCGCAGAGGCAAGCGATAGCGCGTCAGAAAGTACGATAACCTACAACTTTATGAGAATGTACAACGATCAGTAAAGTAGAACAAGGTATAAATTATATAGCAAAAAACGAAAATAGTGTTTAAATTAGGAACAAAACAGACAAACAATTAATGGATATAACTGATAAAAAGGTAGTGATGTCTATGAATTACAATCAACAAGAAGTTTAAGTGGTAGTTGGAAAGTGCAAAAGGTTATCTATCCCAATGGGGGTGTTTTATTCACCATAAGAATTCTCTTTATTTGAGTATTAATTTTGACATAGTAGATTCAGTAAGTGCTGTTATAAATAGTATAAAAGAGTATGGGGTTAAGTAGGTCTAGTCTTACTATTAAATAGCCTATCC
>CAZMBD010000128.1:0-4976 GCA_964564325.1 uncultured Clostridiaceae bacterium | reverse complement strand
CTTCTGTCAAGTTTTTATTCTATGTATAATATTTGTATTTTTACAAAAAATATATAAACCAACAAATATGAAAGGAGGCAATTTCTTGAAGAAATTCACCATAATGACTATGATATTTGTTTTAGTCTTCCTATCCATACTGATGTTTTATGAACCAAAATCTAATTTAGGGGAGACTACCAGTAGATATAATGCATTTTTTGCACCTCAAGTTCTATATTGGGGTACTCGAGGTCAAGATGTAAAAAACGTTCAATGGCAATTAGTAAAGTGGAAATATTTAATAGGAGCAGTAGATGGTATCTATGGAGCAGAAACCTATAGAGCAGTAAGAAGATTTCAAGCTAAAAATGGTCTGAGGATAGATGGAGTAGTAGGACCACAGACGGCAGCAGCATTAGGAATTACTCTAAAGGGAACTCGAGCACCAGCATCAGCTCAAGGGCTCAGTAGAAAAGGAGATGAGTACCTATTAGCGCGGGCAATTCATGGAGAGGCTAGAGGGGAACCCTATATAGGTAAAGTAGCTGTAGGAGCAGTTATTTTAAATAGGACCAGAAGTCCAAAATTTCCCAATACAGTAGCTGGAGTAATATATCAGCCTTTAGCTTTTACTGCAGTAGCAGATGGGCAGATAAACTTAACTCCAGGCAAGGATTCTATTAAAGCAGCTAGAGATGCACTAAATGGTTGGGACCCAACTTATGGCAGCCTATACTATTGGAATCCAGCCACTGCAACTAGTAGATGGATTTGGTCTAGGAAAGTTACATTGAAAATAGGCAAACACTGGTTTGGACTATAGGAGGTGAAAAAATGGAGAAGAAAAGATCTTGGATAGCCCCTACCATATTAGGTATAGCATTAGTCATAGCACTAGTTTGGGGCTATAATGAATATACTATGAAAAATGAATTAGGTGTAGCATTAGAAAACCACTATCAAAGGCTATTCTTTGATGTGAAAAAACATGTGGAAAATGTTCAGGTAAACTTATCTAAGGCAATGCTTTCAGGCTCTAAAGAACAAAATGTACTACTACTATCTCAAATAATGAATGAGGCCTATTTTGCTCAAGATAAATTAGGGCAAATGCCTATAACACATGCAGAAACTGCTAAGACGGAAAAGTTTTTAAATCAAGCTGCAGATTATAGTTATAATTTAATTCAAACTCATTTAAAAGGAGAACCATTAACCAATGAACAAAGAGAGGCTTTAGCAAATTTACAAAAAAATTCAGCGAGTTTTAATAATGAACTAGCTAAACTTCAATCAGAATTGGCAGATAGAAATTTTGTCATGGGTGGACTTAATAGAAGACAAAGTAAAAAAGTAAGGGAAGGAAATGAAAAGGTATTTACTACCAGTGTTGCAAATATAGAAAAAGATATGGCTAAAACTCCAGAATTAATATATGATGGTCCTTTCTCAGATCAGATGATAAATAGAAAACCACGAGGATTAGAAGGTTCAGATATATCCAAAAAAGATGCAGAAAAAATAGCCATAGACTTTATAGGAAAGGAGAAAGTTCAGTCCATAACTTCCTTTGAGGAAGGGGAACATGCATCAGCAGTTAAAATTCCATCCTATACTTTCAATATAAGGCCTAAAAACACCTCCAAAGAACTAGCCATATATATGGGAGTATCTAAAAAAGGAGGAAAAGTATTGTGGGTGGCTAATTCTAGACCAGTGCCTAAGGGGAAAATGTCTGTTAAAGATGCACAAGATAAAGCCCTAAAATACTTAAGAGAAAAAGGTTTCGATAATATGGAATCTAATTATTATCTAAAATATGATGGAACCATATTATTTAACTTTGTTTATAAAGAAAATAATGTAGTTATTTATCCTGATTTGGTAAAAGTTAAAGTAGCCTTAGACAATGGAGAAATAGTAGGCTTTGATGCTTCTGGATATTATTTAAATCATCACAATAGAAATATAAAAACTCCCGAAATAACAGAAGCAGAAGCAAGAGATAAAGTAAAAATAGATTTTAATATAGATTCTTCAAGATTAGCCCTAATACCAAAAGGCATGGATGAAGTATTATGCTATGAATTCAAAGGAAAATATAAAGATGCAGATTTTATAATATATATAAATGCCATAGATGGCTCTGAAGAACAAATTCTTCAAATAATAAAAGATGAAAATGGCACATTAACATTTTAAATAAAAAGGTGGCAAGGGGACGTTTTGTTTGCCACCTTTTTGCTGTTATAAATAACTATTGTAAAATTCCCCTAATATTATAAAATATAATAGAAGGGGGAATTTTTTATGGACAATAGACCAATAGGAGTATTTGATTCAGGAATTGGAGGACTGACAGTATTAAAGGAAATAGTAGAACAATTACCAGGTGAAAACATAGTATATTTTGGCGACACTGCCCGAATTCCCTATGGAACCAGATCAAAAGAAACTGTAATCAAATATTTTTTTCAATCAGTTAGATTTCTAATGACTAAAGATATAAAATTAATAGTAGTAGCCTGTAACACTGCTTCTGCACTTGCTATGGAGGAAGCACAAAAGGCCTTTGATATACCTATAATAGGAGTAATAGAGCCAGGTTCAAAAGCTGCAGTATATGCAACTAAGAACTCCACCATTGGAATAATAGGTACTGAAGGTACTATAAACTCTGGCTCTTATCAAAGAAGAATAAGAAAAATGCTACCTTCAGCAGAGATAATAGGCTTATCTTGCCCACTGTTTGTACCTATAGTAGAAGAAGGATGGGAAAACTCTGATGTAGCCTTTATAACTGCTCAAAAATATTTATTAGAATTAAAAGAACACAATATAGACTCTTTAGTACTAGGTTGCACCCATTACCCAGCATTAAGATACACCATAAACAAAGTATTTGAAAACAAAGTAAAACTAGTAAATCCAGCCTACGAAACAGCAAAAGCCACTAAGATAATGCTAAAAGAAAATAATATGTTATCTGAGAAATTAGATGGTGGCAAAACTAGTTTCTTCGTCTCTGACGACCCAGAAAAATTCAAAAGAATAGGTGGCAATATCCTAAGAAAAGAAATCACACCAGTTCAAAAGGTCAATATAGAAAACCTTTAAGGTCGTGATACAGCGGGCCTTGCATACCCATTAAATAGGCAAAGGTAAGGACGGTTCTCCTTGTCTCAAATGAAAGGGACAGTCCCTTTCATTTGTGGTCGCCTGTCAAATAAAAGGTCCCAAACAAGAGGGACTGTCCCTAACGTTTGAACCTTGTCAATATTTTATTAGGCACTTATTTTTGTTTCAGCTTAAGCAAGTGCCTAAAATTAGGCATTCACTGCCGAAAATTAAGCGGAAGAAAGGGGGAATTTTCATGGAAGAATTGTTTTTTAAGGAAAATATATTAGAAATATTAGACTATATAGAAGAAGGTATCCATATAATAGACAAAAATGGTAGAATATCCTATTACAATAAATTTGCTCAAAAAATAGATGGCATAGAAAGAGATAAGGCCATAGGAAGGCATTTATTGGAAGTATATCCATCTCTAAGCTATGAAACTTCCACATTATTAACAGTAATGAAAACAGGGAAGCCAATACTTAAAAAAGAGCAAACTTTTATCAATTATAAAGGAGAAAAAATTACCACTATAAACTCTTCTATTCCCATAAAATCCAAGGGTAAAATACTAGGTGCTTTGGAAATTTCCAAGGATATTACTCAAGTAAGAGTTATGTCTGAAAAAATCGTAGATTTACAGAGTCAATTATATAATAATAGTCCTACTCCAATTAGTAAGAAAGGCAAAGAAACAGCTAAATATAACTTCTTAGATATTATAGGGGAAAATAGTGAAATGCTAAGATTAAAAAAATTAGCATTAAAGGCAGCTGAAACTGATGCACCAGTTCTAATATATGGTGATACAGGTACTGGCAAAGAATTATTTGTACACTCCATTCACAATTCTAGCAATAGACGCGCCAATCCCTTTATATCACAAAACTGTGCAGCTCTCCCTGCTAATTTATTAGAAGGAATATTATTTGGTACAGTAAAAGGCGGATTTACAGGAGCAGAGAATAGACAAGGATTATTTGAACTAGCCCATGGAGGGACATTATTTTTAGACGAGATAAATTCTATGCCTTTAGAACTTCAATCCAAGTTACTTAGGGTATTACAAGATGGATATATTCGTCCAGTAGGTGGAACCAATGTAATAAATGTAAATGTAAGAATAATAACTGCTACCAATATCCCACCAGAAAAAGCAGTGGAAAACAAACTATTGAGAAATGATCTCTACTATAGACTAAATGTAATAAATTTCACCATTCCACCCCTAAGAGAAAGAAGAGATGACATTTCACTACTAACTAATCACTTCATAGAAAAATTTAATAAAAAATTAGACAAATCTGTAGTAGGGGTTTCAGACAAAGTAATGGAAATATTTCATATCTATCCTTGGGAAGGAAATGTACGAGAATTGGAAAATTTAATAGAAGGAATAATGAGTCTTTACGATATAGAAATCATAGAAACTAAGCATTTACCTGAAAAATTTAAAAATTACAAACAAGAAAAAAGCTTTTCTGGATTTTGCCTAAAAGAAGTAGTAGAAAACACAGAAAAAACTTTAATAGAAAGAGCATTAAGAGAAGCTGATTGCAATATAAGTTACGCAGCCCAACTATTAAACATACCTAGACAAACCCTCCAATACAAAATATCCAAATACAATCTAAAATAACTTACAATTTGGGGGACTGTCCCTCAAATTGTAAGTTATTTTTCTAAAGATTGCCCAAAACTGGGCGGCAAAAATGAAAGATTGTTATAAATTTAACTAAACAGTCCTATTTAAGCTAAAATGAGACTTGGCATGAAAATTGCAAATATATTAATGTAAGACTTTTTAGAAAAATAAAAGGAGGAATATATTATGAAAAAAGGATGTCCTTATGGTACTCATAGAGTAATAG
>CAZMBD010000127.1:0-5008 GCA_964564325.1 uncultured Clostridiaceae bacterium | reverse complement strand
TGGGATTTGAAAATTGAAGAGGGGAAAATTGTTCATGGTGGAAGGATTATTAGGGAATAAGTTTGAAATATTAAATAAATCTTGACATATACCATACCCATTGGTACTATAAAAGTATAAAATAGAAAATTGAATATTAAGCTCATATAATTCTCATAATATGGTTGAGAAGTATCTACGAAATGACCAAAAATCATTTAGCTATGAGCGAAAGTGTACCTAGGGTTCCGAAGTTATTCTTGCTGGACCGAGCGGTACAGATACTTATAATGAGTATTACACCGAAGGGATAAAAGCCCAGTCGGGTAGGTTTCGCTGGCCTATCCGACTGGGCTTAATTATTTGAGGAGGGATTTTTTTGTACAGTAAAAAAGTGTTTGTAGAGAAAAAACAAGAACACAATGTAGAAGGTAATTTATTGAAAAAAGAAATAAGAGAGTATTTAGGAATAAACTCCCTAGGGGAAGCAAGGATAGTAAATGTATATGAGATGAGAAATGGAAATGAAGAAATTTATAGAGAAATAATAGACAAAGTTCTTTCGGAACCAAATTTAGATAATTTATATGAAGATGAGTTCGAAATATCTAAAGAAGATAAATATTTTGGAGTAGAGTTTTTACCTGGGCAATACAATCAAAGGGAAGACTCTGCTAATGCAGCAATTAAAATATTATTTAAAAATGAAGATATAAAAGTGAACAATTACAAATTACTTATATTTAGTGGTATAAATGAAGAAGAATTAGATTTAATAAAGAAATATTATATAAATCCAGTAGAAATGAGAGAAGTTCAGGATACGCAAGATCATTCTGAATGCTACTGCCATATTGATGAAAGATCTCAAGTAGAAATCATAGAAAAATTTACTGAAATGTCAGAAGAAGAAATAGATAAGATGAAGGAAAGCCATGGTATAGGTATGGATATGGAAGACCTACTATTTTGTCAAAAGTATTTTAGAGATGAAGAAAAAAGAGATCCAAGTATTACTGAATTAAAATTAATAGATACTTATTGGTCAGATCACTGTAGACATACTACTTTTATGACTGAGATAGAAGATATAAAATTTGAAGAAGGATTTTATAAACCTTTAATAGAAGAGGCTTTCAAAGAATATTTAAATTCTAGAGAATATGTTTATGGAGATAAAGATAGGGCTATTTGTCTAATGGATTTGGCTACTATTAATACGAAAGAAATAAAAAAGAAAGGTTTATTGAACGATTTAGAAGAATCAGAAGAAATAAACGCTTGTAGTATTGAAATAGATGTGGATGTAGATGGGAAAACTGAAAAATGGTTATTGATGTTTAAAAATGAAACCCATAATCATCCTACAGAAATAGAGCCAGATGGAGGAGCAGCTACTTGTTTAGGAGGATGTATTAGAGACCCATTATCTGGTAGAGCCTATGTATATCAAGCTATGAGAATTACAGGTGGTAGTGATTCAACACAAGATTTTAAAGATACATTGCCAGGGAAACTTCCACAAAGGATTATTAGCCAAAAGGCTATGGAAGGCTATAGTTCTTATGGTAATCAAATAGGAGTGCCTTCTGGATATATTAGAGAAATATATCATCCAGGTTATGTGGCTAAAAGGATGGAATTAGGGGCATTAGTTGCAGCAGCACCAAGGGAAAATGTAATTAGAGAAACACCTGAAGTTGGAGATATAATCCTATTAGTCGGAGGACGAACAGGAAAAGATGGATTAGGAGGAGCAGTAGGTTCTTCAAAAGGTCATACTGAAGAATCCTTAGAGACTGGTGGTGCAGAAGTTCAAAAAGGAAACGCACCTTTAGAGAGAAAAATCCTAAGATTATTTAGAAAAAGTAATGTAAGTCAAATGATTAAAAAATGTAATGACTTTGGAGCAGGAGGAGTTTCTGTAGCTATAGGAGAATTAGCAGACGGGTTATTTATAGATTTAGACAAGGTAACTTTAAAATATCCTGGTTTAGATGGCACAGAAATAGCACTATCTGAATCTCAAGAGAGAATGGCAGTAGTTATAGATAAAGAAAACTTAGAAGAGTTTATGAAATATGCAAAAGAAGAAGATGTGGAAACTACTGTAGTAGCTAAAGTTACTGATACTAATAGACTTGTTATGAATTGGAAGGGAGAAAAAATAGTAGATATTTCTAGAGAATTCTTAGATACTAATGGAATTAGAAAAAAATCTAAAGTAGTAGTGGAAAAAACACTAGAAGAAAATTATTTTTCAAAATCACCTTCACATATAAAAGGCAAAGACATAAAAGAAGATTGGATAAACAATATGACGGATTTAAATACTGGTAGTCAAAAAGGATTAGTTGAAAAATTTGACCATAGTGTAGGTAGTGGTACAGTGCTTATGCCTTTAGGTGGCAAGGAACAATTGACTCCAGCAGAAGGAATGGCAGCTAAGATTCCAGTATTAAAGGGAGAGACCAATACTTGTTCTTTAATGAGTTATGGTTTTGATCCTTATATTTCAAAATGGAGTCCATTCCATGGAGGAATGTATGCAGTTATAGAATCCATAGCTAAAATTACAGCCATGGGTGGAGATTATAGGAAAGTAAGATTGACTTTCCAAGAATATTTTGAAAGATTAGAAACAGATGAGAAAAAATGGGGGAAACCTTTTGCAGCATTATTAGGAGCTTATACAGTAAATAAAAACTTAAATCTTCCAAGCATAGGTGGTAAAGATAGTATGTCAGGTAGTTTTGAAGATATAAATGTACCTCCTACATTAGTTAGTTTTGCTGTAACAGCAGATAGTGTTCGAAATATTATTTCACCTGAGTTTAAAGGAATTGACAATGAAGTGGTATTAATTTCTCTAGATATAGATAATAGCGGAATGGTAGATTTTGATGAATTAGACAAAAACTATACCAGAATAAAAGAATTAATAAATGAAGGAAAGATAATTTCAGCTAATTCTATTAAATATGGTGGAATTGGAAGAAGTATATCTGAAATGAGCTTTGGAAATAAAATTGGATTTAAATTTAATGAAAATGTAAATAGAGAAAACTTATTCTTACCTCTTTATGGTTCTATTATAGTAGAAATGAAAGGCGAAGTAGAAGAATTATTAGAGGGCATAAATTATGAAATACTAGGTAAAACCATAGAGGGAAAATATATTGAAATTAGTGGAGAAAAAATAGATTTAGAAGAATTAATAGAAGAATGGAAGAAACCACTTAAGAGTGTATTCCCAATAAAAGAAGATAAAGATTATAGCAAAGTAGAAGTGAATTATACTAAGGAAAATATTAAGCCTAGAAGTGTTAAAGTTCTTAAGCCAAGAGTATTTATTCCTATATTTACAGGAACTCATGGAGAATATGATATGGAAGAATCCTTTATAGAAGCTGGAGCAGAGGTAGATTCTTTCGTGTTTAGGACATTGAATTTAGAGGATATAGATTATTCTTATAAAGAAATGGCTAGAAGAATTAAAAATTGTCAAATCTTAGCAATACCTAATGGCGCAGTATTAGGAGATGAGCCAGATGGTGGTGGGAAACTAATTGCTAATATATTGAGAAACTCATATGTAGAAGAAGCTATAATGGATTTATTAGCTAGAGATGGGTTAGTAATAGGAATAGGTAATGGATTCCAAGGTTTATTGAAATCAGGATTATTACCTTATGGGAAAGTTTGTGAATTAGATGAAAAATCTTTAAATATAACTAAGAACGATTTAGGTCACCATATCTCTACTATGGCAAAGGTAGAATTGATATCTAATTTATCTCCTTGGTTTAGCAATATGAATGTAGGAGACATGGAAATATTACCTTTATCCACTAAAGAAGGAAGAATAGTTGGAGATGAAGACACAATAAAAGAATTAATGGGAAAAGGCCAAATTCCTACTCTATTTATGGAAGAAAATCCTACAGGTTCTATATTTGGTATAGAAAGTATCACAAGTCCAGATGGCAGAATACTAGGAAGACTACTAAGTTCCGACAGAGTAGGCAAGGATTTATATAAGAATGTAAAGATAAGTGAAGGAAAAATATTTAAAGCAGGAGTAAATTATTTTAAATAAATCAAACGTTAGGCTCTGCACACCCATGGAAATAAACCAGGGTAGGGACAGTCCCTTTTGTTTGAAGTTCAAAATTTTTGCGAAGAGAATAAGAAAGGTGGTAATTATAATGAAAGTTGCTGTTGTAATGGGAAGTTTATCTGATAGACCAGTTGCAGAAAAGTCTATAGAAATGTTAGAAAAATTTGGTGTAGAGGTGGAAAAAAGAGTAATCTCAGCTCATAGAACTCCTCACGAGGCATTGGATTTTGCTACAAATGCTGAGGAAAATGGTATAGAGGTTATAATCGCTATTGCTGGTAAGGCTGCTCATTTAGCTGGTGTTATAGCTGGGATAACACCACTTCCAGTTATCGGATTACCTGTAAAATCATCTACTATGGATGGAATGGACTCCCTTTTATCTGTAGTTCAAATGCCAAAGGGCGTACCAGTAGCTACCGTGGCCATTAATGGAGGGGAAAATGCAGGTTTATTAGCAGTACAAATATTATCAGTAAAATACCCAGAATTGAGAGAAAAATTTAAAGAGTACAAATTGGAAATGGCTAAAGATGTGGAAGAAATGAATAAAGAATTCAGAGCCTAATGCAAGAGGGACAGTCCTTGGTGCATCTGGTGTATTGCGAAGCAAATGAAGGGGTGATAAATATTGTGTGGAGTTTTTGGAATATATACTAAAGAAGAAAGGGATATATCCAAGATTATATATTATGGCTTATATGCTCTACAACATAGGGGTCAAGAATCTGCTGGTATTGCAGTAAATAATAATGGATATATAGATTATCACAAGGATCTTGGTTTAGCTCATGAAATTTTTGATGATAAAACATTAAATAGGCTAAGGGGAAATATAGGCATAGGCCATATTAGACAAGGTTCTGCAGAAGATACTACTCCCACTAATGCAGAACCACTAGTAGTAGG
>CAZMBD010000126.1:0-5086 GCA_964564325.1 uncultured Clostridiaceae bacterium | reverse complement strand
AATACTGCTTACATGAATTAACGCAACACCGAGAAAATTGTATGAATTGTAACATCCCTCAACTGTATTAGATTGGATTAAAAAAGGCAGAGTAACTAGCCTTAAGACTAAAAAACTGATATATGTGCAATAGAGAGGATGGTTGAAATGATTGTAAGTTGGTTTAGTGCGGGGGTATCAAGTTTTATAGCTGCATACATTGAAAAAGACAACATAGATAAAATTATTTATATTCATATTGATGACCAACACGAAGATTCAATGAGATTTTTAAAGGATTGTGAAAAAGCATTAGGTAAAGAAATTGAGATATTACAATCTCCATATAAAAATGTAAATGATGTAGTTAGACAATTTAGGTTTATCAATAGCCCTTATGGTGCAAAATGCACAGGTATATTAAAAAGAAGAGTAAGGAAAGAGTGGGAATACGAACACAAAGACGAGGATTTAACTTATATTTGGGGATATGACATTGAAGAAAGACATAGAGCCGAAAGATTACTAGAGTCAATGCCTCAATTTAAACACAAATTTCCTTTAATAGACCGAGGATTTAAAAAAGAAGATTGTCATGGAATATTAAGAGAGCTAGGAATAAAGCGACCTATGATGTATGAGTTAGGATATAGAAATAACAATTGCATCGGTTGTGTTAAAGGTGGCATGGGTTACTGGAATAGAATCAGAGTAGACTTCCCCGAGATATTTAAGGCTAGAGCAGAGCTTGAAAGAGAAGTAGGAGCTAGTTGCATCAAAGGGATATATCTTGATGAACTAGAGCCAGACAGAGGAAGGTTAGAAGAAGAAGTTATGGAAGAATGTAATATTATATGTCAGTTAAGGAGCAGCGATTTATTTTAATGAACATTCCAAGTATTATGTGTAATAAGAAAAGGAGGCACGTATGGAAGAACTAACAGAAATTCAGAAAAAACAAATTAAAATCATGGTTCATTACGGGGAAGACCAGCAATTAGAAAAACTGGTTGAAGATGGTGCATGATAAGTATTTGGAAAGTTTAGAATGAACAATATGTTTACATATTATGTGTCGTAGGAGGTGGGGAAAATGGATATTAATGATTCGATTGAAATCAAAGATGCAAAATTCAGACAATGTAACATATGTTATAGTCGAGATGAAGAAAATATTAAAGAAATTTCTTTTAATGGAACGGTTATTTCTATGTGTAAGCCATGTAGAGAATATTTATTGAAGGCGTTAATAGATGAATTAAATGCTTATTATGTGTAATAGGAGGGAATAGTATTGTGAATTATAAGAGATTTGAAGAATGGGATTTAGAACCAGCAGACTTCAAGGTGGATATATATAAAGTAAAAGAAACAAGTATGAGAACAGACAATAAAAGTGGAGTACGAGTAGAGTTATTACCTTATGCTATTGCAGTAAGTTGTCATTCTCAAAAAAGTCAAATTAAAAACAGAGATGAATGTTTGAACATATTAGAAACTATCTTGAAAAATTATAAATTAAAGTAGCTGAACATAACAAGTATTATATTCATTAAAAATAATTTTACCATAATCCGATTAATCCGAAAGGTATATGTTACCATAATAGTATGTCGTACTGTAATAAATATTTCCCCCTTTATACAGGACCCGCCCGTTCAGGTCCTGCGGACTCATAACACCTCCTTTCTTTATATTTACCTCGCCGTGATTCGCATGGCGGGGTTTGTAATTTTATGTCGAACGATTGATGTAGGACTTTAGCTTTTCTTGATTTTGTTATTTAGTTGGACTTACCAGGCAATTAAAGGTGATGATCCAGTGGAAGAAGAAACTGAAATTGTTGAAGTTATTGAAGAACCTGAAGTTATTGAAGAACCAGAGGAAGAGGTTGATGATGTGGTTCTAGATGCCAAAGAGAATATCCAACAAATAGTAATAGACAGATTCAATGAAAAAGAATATAGGAAATCTAAGTTAGATAAAGTAAGAGTAAATGACAATCTTGGGGAAGGTGGAGGAGGTAAATATATATTACTAATCAACGCAACCTTTGAAGCTAAGAATAGAATAAAAACAGGAAACGAATTAACGAATAGTTTTTCAGATGATATGGTAGCATGGGTAGCAAAGCAAGGAATAAATAATGTATCAGAAGCGGTTGTATTTTGGGAAGATAATTACAACGAAAGAAATTTAAAGTATTCTTATACTTATGATGAAGAGGTAGGGAAGTTTGCAATAGGGGACATCATACAGTAACCCCGGGTACCCATACACCTAGGTAGCCCACTACCCGACCATTCAAAGATAACAAATAAACATGAGGCACTCAGCAGAGTGTCTTTTCTTATGCCTTAGAGGTGATAGGAATGAAGAAAAAACATATTCAAGCTATAAACAAAGGTAGAGAGGATGTATTTTACAACTCATGGACATGGCAAAAGGTTAGAGATAGGGTAAAAGAAAGAGATAACTATGAATGCCAGATGTGCAAGGAAGATGGTAGAGTTGGCAGGGGAGATACAGTGCATCATATCAAGCATTTGAAAGATAGGCCAGACTTAGGAGTGGACGAAGATAATTTAATTACATTATGTTATGAACATCATAACGCAGTGCATCCAGAAAAGTGGGGACAAGGAAACTATGAGGAAGGTTTTACTAATGAAGAACGGTGGTAGTACCCCGAGTAGAATATTTCCGGTTTTTACACAATTACCAACACCGACGCCCCCACTTACAAAAGATATTTTTTGATTTTCGCACGTGAAGGAGGGGTGGGGTTATGGAGAGAGAAGCAAGAAAAGAAAGATTTAAAAAAAGAACTAGGCAAAGAAATAAAATTGAAAGAGATTTATTGAACCAATTAGGAGAGCAGAAAAATAACTCTCACTATAAAAGCTTAATTAAAGATTACCTCTTCATGTGGGATACAATAGAGGAATTAAAAATAGACATTGAAGAAAGAGGGGTCTCTGTATATTGGCAAAATGGAGAAAATCAATTTGGCTATAAGAAAAATGATAGCGTAAGAGAAATGACCACAGTAAATAATCAAATGCTTAAAATTCTAAATGACTTAGGACTAGATCCTGTTCAGCTAGTAGAAGAAGATGATGACGATGACGAAGAAATACTCTTATAGGTATCATGAATATATAGATAATTACTTAAATTCTATAAAAAACAATGAAGTTATAGTTGGAAAATATATTAAAAAACTTCCTAGAGTAATAGAAAAAGAATTAAATAAAGATAATGTGTATATTGATTCAGATAAAATATACGATACTAAGAGAGTGATAGAGACGCATTCAGATATCACTCTTTTTGATTGGCAATTATTCGTAATAGGTTTAATGCACTGTTATTATTCAGATATTCCAGCAGTAGTATTTCCTGAAATCCTTTTATATATGGGTAGAGGTGCAGGTAAGAATAAATTCATAGCGGAGCTAGCAAGGTATTTCACAAGCCCTAATTACGGAGTAAAAAACTACAATGTAGATATAACAGCTAATAACGAAACTCAAGCTAAAATATCATTCATGGATTTGCATGGTTCACTAGAAGCCAATCCAGATAAGATGAAAAAGTTCTATTACTGGAACCTTGTAGAAATACAATCTTTGAAAACTGGGAGTAAAATTAAATATCACACTTCCAATGCTAGAACTAAGGATGGACTTAGACCAGGCATGGTAATCTTTGATGAAATCCACGAATATGAGAATACCAAAGGAATGGGAGTCTACACATCAGCCTTAGGTAAAATTCCTTATGACAGGACAATAATGATTACAACCAATGGATATGTAAGAGAAGGGGTCCTGGATAAAGAATTACAAAAAGCTAGGGATATCCTAGATGGAAAAGAAGAATGTAATGGATACCTACCATTACTCTATGAATTAGATGATGATGAAGAAGTCCATGACGAAAAGATGTGGAATAAAGCTAACCCAAGTCTTAAATATTTACCAGGACTAAAAAATAGGATCCAAAGAGAATATAGAAACTCTAAAAGGGATCCTGGAGTTTATATTGAGTTGATGACTAAAAGAATGAATCGTCCTAAATCCGACTCCTCGATACCAGTAGCAGAATGGGAAAAGATAAAGGCTGCAAGCTTGAAAGATATACCTTATGAAGAATTAGAAGGATTAGAATGCATTGGGGCCTTAGACTATGCAGAAATAACAGACTTTGCAAGTGTAGGCTTATTATTCAAGCACAAATGCAAAAGAATTTGGATAGAACATTCATTTGTAAATCATAAGGCAATAAGACCAGAAAACACCAGAATAAACTTCCCCGTAGATGAAATGGCGGAAAAAGGACTAATAACAATAATAAGAGAAGAAACTATACAACCTTCACATTTAGCTGATTGGTTTTCAAAGATGAGAGAGAAATATAATATTAAAAAGATAGTCGGTGATGATTATAGAATGAGATACGTTAAAAAAGAATTTGAAGATAGAGGTTTTCCAATAGAATCCGTTAGGTCAGGACCTATAACTCATTCTAAGATAGCACCTTTGGTAAGCTCGATATTTGCAGAGGAAACTATTGTTTGGGGCGATAACAGAGTTATGAACTGGTACACAAACAACACATATAGAAAATTAGATGATAAAGGAAATACAACATTTTTAAAAATAGAGCCTAAGTCAAGAAAGACTGACGGGTTTTTTGCACTGGTCCACGCATTGACGCAGGATGATGAACTTGAAGAATACTCCGAACCTATGGACATAGGAGTAATCACATTTTAGGAGGTGAATATATGGCATTGATTGATTTTTTAAATAGATTCGTTGGCGATGATGGAAATATATCATTAAAAACATACAGTAAGGAAATGGCACAAAATATTCATTACAAGACACTAGCCACAGAAGCAAGCATTAGATTGATTTCAAAAACCATATCAAGGGCAGAATTTCAAACCTTTGATAAAGGAAAAGAAACTAAAAAGACAAATTACTATATTCTAAATGTAGAAGCCAATAAAAACAAATCAGCATCTGTATTTTGGCAAGAAGTAATTAGAAAATTACTAGTTGATAGTCAAGTATTAATATTAATACAGGATAATCAA
>CAZMBD010000125.1:0-5187 GCA_964564325.1 uncultured Clostridiaceae bacterium | reverse complement strand
TTATTATTTTTTGTTTATCCATTAAACTTATCATCCCCTAGCCTCCCTATGAATTGTCATAGGGTTATTATATATTTCCTCTAGAGGAATTTTCAATTAGAATTTAGGGTACTTTTAGAATATCATAAACACTTTTCATATATATCATTTATTTTATAATCTAATTTATAATATTCTATTAATCTTTCTACTAAATTTGTTGAAAGGATAATATCTGCTAATTTATTATGCTCCATATTTACCTCCTTATATAATGAACATAGTGTTGTAGATTGGTAGCACCTCCTACAGCTTAGCTGTTTAAAAAAGGATATAACCACATATCTATGTTTATTAGTTATATAACGTTTTGGCGTTTGATCTCGACATTACATAGAACCATGTGGATACCAACCAACTGTTTAAGAGGGAGTGATTTTATGATTTACGTGGTTATTGACATTGCCAAAGACAAACATGATTGCTTTATTGCTTCTTCAGAAGTTTAAATTATTAAGGATATTTTTCACCTTTGAGAACAGCATAGATGGTTTTAATTCTCTATTAGCTGCTATTCCAGATGTCACAAAAGATAAAGTAATAGTGGGATTAAAATCTACTAGCCACTGCTTTATCTGAGATAGGATATATCAGCAATTTCAATTTTCCATCAAAATTACCGCATTTTGCTGGATTAGAACCATCTACCTATCAATAAAGAGCTGAAGGAAAACATCATTTTATTGCAAGTTCTCATGTAGCTAAAAAACTAGTTAGAGTCATCATCATTTGGTGAAAAAACATTAATTTTGTACCACAAAATTAATATTAACTAGAGTTTTAAAGATAGTACACTGTAGTACCTTTATTTGTTATGCAATTGTTTATTGTCAAAGTTATTATCTATCTTTTACCTAACTTCATATAGTTAGTCTTATAGTTACACTATTACCTAATTTGTATATTATTTTGTTGAATTTTAAATTTATGAAACATCTTATTGCTAGACTTTAATATAATATTATAATTGAGTACTTACTTTTAGAATTTTTTATATTAATATTACTAAATTTAATTCCTTACAGATATTGTTAATTTTTACAACTGCCCCAGCCACAACTTCTATTACATGAAAAAAATGTTGTTACTGCTGAAATTGCTGGTAAACATAATTTTACTGTTGCACTTACGACTGCACTAATTCCATCTGGATTAACTTCACCATCCCTATCGCTTCCACCAAAAGTTGCTAACCTTTCTAATTCTTTATAATCTACTTCCATATTCTTTTTCATTATCATTACCTCACTTTTATTATATTAAGTAAGTACTCAATTTTTACAAAATATATTTTATTTTCTAGTTTATAAATAAGTATTTTTCTGTAATCTTATAGACACTGGATAGGATATTATTAAAAACAAGGCTGATGTTATAATTAAAACCAGCAAATCCCCTCTAGTTGTTGAACTGGAAATAGAGTATAGTAAGTCATTCCAATTAACATCTTTAATTAAAATTATTGACTGAAATAAAGGCACTAAAAATACTAAGTACTTCTTTAGCCTACTTTTATCCATATAGGAATCTATAAGTAAGGCTATGCTTGTACTTAAACTAAGTCCCCAAAAGCCAAGCATAAAGCTAAGAAGTTCATCTGTATTGGCTTTACTTCCTATATAAAAACCAAGTTTTATTATCTTTATATAAATAAAGGATAAGGCAAATGCTAGTATGAAGCTTCCTATAAGGAAAATATATTTCACTAAAACTACATCCTCTTGCCTTACAGGTATTATCTTTTCAAATATCATCTTTCCCTTAATATCGTCTCTGTTAAAAGATAATAAAATCATTGGAAGTATATTCATATATATAATCAATAATTCATGGGCTGATTCCATAAAGCTAACCAATATGACTAGAATGGAAACAGCTAATAGTACTAGGATTTTTTTCTTTAATATATTTAGATAATATAAGAATAGTCCTCTCACAGAGTAGCCTCCTTAAAAGATATTAAAATTCTTTTCTCTTGAAAATAATAATGGATAGAAAATAAGATATACCATAAAATAATCCTGCAAATAAAAGGAAGGATAAAATTACCTTGCTATAATTGTATATATCAAAGACATTTTCTAGTCCAGAAAGCACTTTTGTTATTTCCATAAAAGCCCTAATTGGTATAAGGGTTAAAATAAATGATCCTATTCCAATTTCCTTTAGGTATTTTTGACCAAGTAAAAATACAAAAAATAATACTAGGCTGCCAAAAATCAAAGTTACTCCTAGGCCTGTGTAGATTAAATTCATTTGATGGTCAAGAAATTTACTTTGCCCTAAAACCTCCTTTAATTTTATCAATAAAATAACTGACAAAAAGCATAGGGAAGTTATTGATAAGTATTCTATATATCTTGCACTAACAATTGATTTTTTCTTTATTGGTAGGACTAGTTCTGCCTTATAGTTATCATGATCTGTATAATTGTAAATACTAAAAAAGTATATTAAAGGCCCAAATAGCATTAATGAATATGATGCTATAGGTAGAAATTCATCTAGGGGCATAAATAGAAATAATCCATATATGATTCCTATAAATACTAGTATGTAGCTTAATTTTACGCCTGATGCCATTATATCTTTCTTAATAAGTGCTTTCATAAACTTCACCCTTTGAATAGATATTCATTATTTCCTCTAAGGTCGGATTGTCAATTAAAATTTCACCAGAAATGTTTTCTATGTCTTTTCTTGTATTAACTAATACAGAAGTATGATGGTTCCCACTACAGTATGCCATTATTGAGCCCTTTGGAATCTTATTAAATATTTCCTTAGTACATTTTACTAGGCCATATTCATAGAGTAGTTTTATTGTAGGTTCAAAGAAAATTAATTTACCACTATTTATATAAATGACATAATCACATATATGTTCAATATCGCTTGTTATATGGCTTGAAAATATAATTGACCTATCTCCATTTTCTATATATTCTTGGAAGAAACCTAATACCTCACTTCTTTTTACTGGATCCAGGGAGCTTGTAGGCTCATCTAGAATAAGTAGCTCTGGCTTATGGGACATAGATAATACTATGGATAGCATTTTTTGCATACCTTTTGAATAGTCTCCAACCTTTTTTTCTTTAGATATGCCAAGTTTTTCTAATGTATTTATAAAGTATTCTTCATCCCAAAACTCATAAATATTCTTATATATTTTAGATATTTCCCTAGCCTTTAGATTCCTTGGTAAATATACTTCATCAAAGGAAACACCAATTCTCTCTTTAACTTCTACATCTTCATTATTAAATTCTTTCCCAAAAAGCTTAACATTTCCACCATCTTTTTTTCTTAATCCTAAGAGGGTGCTTATTGTTGTAGTCTTTCCTGAGCCATTTTCACCTATTAGGCCTACAATGCTACCTTTGGGGACAGAAAAGCTAATTTTGTCTAGGTAAAAACCATTTTTATCATATCTTTTTTCAAGATTTTTTACTTCTAAAATGTTTTCCATTATATCCTCCTTTACCTATCTTTATTAAAAATTTCAATTTCCTCTCGAAAGATTTCCATTGCTTCTTCTTTTGTATATCCATTAGAATATGCAAAAGTTATTGCTTGTTTTACTAGTGAAATTAACTCATCTTTTTTCTGAATCTTTAATTCATTTATCTCTGGCAATTTTACAAATGTACCTTTGCCAACTATAGTATTTATAAATCCTTCATCCCGTAAAATTTCATAAGCTTTTTGCACTGTTACAACACTTACATTTAAAGATTTAGCTAGTGTCCTCATGGCAGGTATATTAGTTCCTACTTTAAGCTCTCCCTCTAATATCTTCTTTTTTATCTGTATTACGATTTGCTCATAAATCGGTTTCTTAGATTGGTAACTTATAAGTATTTCCAATTACTACTCCTCCAGTTGAATATAAGCTTCATTCAATTTCATTAATAAAATATAACTTAATGTACTAGTTCATTAAGTACATTATATCCTTTTAATATCTTTTGTCAAGTCCAAAATGAAAAATTTAACCATATGAATATTGCCTTCCAAATAGACCAGTCGTGCCTACTTTTGGACCACCCTGGGCCTCATAGTAGACCAGTCAGTGCCTTTAAATAGACCACTTGTATAGATCTCCTGTATAATTAGATTGCATGCTTAGCATGACTAAATTATACAGGAGGTTTTTTTATGATTCAGTATCGAAGGATATTGGAGCTTCACCTAAAGCAAACATCTCAAAGAACCATTAGCTCAAGTGTCGGGCATTCAAGGCAAACTGTTTCAGATGTAATTCAAAAGGCTGAGAAATTAGGTTTGATTGAACTGACTGATGACATGAACAATCAATGGCTAGAGGAATTCTTGTTCCCAGAAAAATTAGCTGTGGCCAAGGGATATTTCCCCGTGGATTGGGAGGAGGTCCACAAGGAACTGCAAAAGAAAAATATTACACTAAAATTACTTCACAATGAATATTCCCAGCTTGCTAGGGATAGTAACAAGATTCCCTATGACTACAGAACTTTTTGTAGACACTATGGAAAATATGCAAAGAAATATAAGTTAACCATGCCAATTGGGCGAAAGCCCGGTGAAATTATGGAGGTGGATTGGGCTGGAAACACTTTGAACATTAAGGATCCATCTACTGGTGAGAACTTAACTGTGTATGTATTTGTAGCCACCTTACCATATAGTCAGATATTTTATGCTGAGGGATTTTTAAATATGAAATCCCCAAGTTGGTTAACTGCCCATATTAATTCATTTGAGTATTTTGATGGGGTAACTGAAGTTTTAGTTCCTGATAATTTAAAAACAGGAGTCAGTAAGCCCAAAAGAGCAGAGCCTGTACTAAATGAATCTTACCGGCAGCTGGCTAACTATTATGGATTTACTATTGTACCTGCCCGTGTCAGGAAGCCTAAGGACAAACCTAGTGTTGAGGGGAATGTTGGTTATATTTCCAGGCAAATCATAGCTGCTTTAAGAAATTACCAATACTTTAGCCTTGCAAAACTAAATGAGAAGATATTAGCAGAAGTCAATAAGTTAAATAATGAGGAGTTTCAAAAAAGAGAAGGCTCTAGAAGAAAAGTCTTTGAGGAAGAGGAAAAAGAAGGCGAGTTGTAAAATGAAGTGACAGGAATATAGAAAATTGAAACCCAATGAAAT